>CAYGZI010000156.1:0-10839 GCA_964354245.1 uncultured Planctomycetaceae bacterium | reverse complement strand
TCACCCTAACCCTCTCCCGGAGGGAGAGGGGACATTGGGCCCGGGCCCTCACCCTGACCCTCTCCCAAAGGGAGAGGGGACGACGTGGCGTCCCGAGGAGAATCGTCATCGGCTGTTTGCGACGAACATCGTCGTTCCGTTGGGAATTGCTCACTCCCGTGAGTGGATCGACAAGCTGGGCGGCTTCAACGAGCTGGTCAGCCCCGACGAGGACTGGGACTTCGTCAGACGGCTGGCCCGGGCGGGCGCTCGATTCGCGTTCTTCCCCTTGAAGAGCGGGCGGTATTACATCCGCTCCACAAGCCGGAGCCGCAAGCCGAGGCTGCTCCCTTGGCAGCGGGAGACGCTCCAGCGGAACTGGAGGGCGGGCAAGCCGATTTATGAGGATCCGGCGGCCAAGACCCCGGCCAAGGCCGTGCGGAAGGTCGCGTTCGCCTCCCCGCACTGCCTGATCGACTCCACCAGCGGTGCGGCGATTGCCACGCTGCAAGCCCTCCGCTTCCTCAATCGCCTCGGCTTCACGTGCCAGGCCTTCTGCGGGTCGCAACTCGACGCCCCGGAAGAGGCCGCGCTGGAGGAGGTGCTCGCCAGCGCGGACGCCCGCTACGAAACGCGAAAGGTCCGGATCGGTCCGGACAACGCCCGGATAACGTTGGCCCTCCACGGCCAAGGAAAAGGTGCTGTTAATGCCGTCGCTGGGGAAGGAGTCGTTCGGACTGGTGGCCGCCGAAGCGATGCTGAACGGGATTCCCGTGTTGGCGAGCAACCGCGGCGCATTGCCGGAGGTCGTCGGCGACGCCGGTTTCCTTTTCCCAATAGCCGAGTGCTACACTCCTGCGACCCGCACGGTCCCGACGGCAGACGAGGTCGAGTGTTGGATCGAGACGATCATCCGGCTGTGGGACGATCCGGGCTTCTACCAGGAGTGGAGCCAAGCGGCACGACGGCGCGCTCAGCGCTGGCTCCCCGACCAACTGGCAGAATCCTACAAACAATTCTTCGGCACGATCTCACCCCAACCCGGCCCGCCGATGCTTCCCAAGTCTATCCCGTGACGCGGCGGGCCGGATGGCGTCGATATTCGAGCAGAACTGGAAGTTCGACTGCAGGGCCTGGTGCCAGGTGATGGTCTGCCCCGAGTGGACGGATCCGGAGGAACCCGGTCGTACCTCGTCGCGCGTTTTACGCGCTGCCACTCAGCGCAATCCGGAACGCGGCTGGGCCGGGCGACGTGGCGAAGAAGGAAGACATGGCCGCGTGCTCGGGGAAGCGGCAGTGGTAGGCGGCGGCCCAGGATTCCAGAAAATCATCCGCGCCGGCCGACTCGACCAGGGCCCACACGCCGCCGCCAAACCCGGCCCCGAACGCGGAAGCCGCCGCGGCCCCAAGCGACCGGGCACTGGCCGCCAAGTGCGACGTCTCCGGCACCTGATTGCCCAGCAGCAGTTCCGCGAAGTGCTGCGACTGGTCCACCAGGTCGCCGAAGCGCATGAGGTCTCCCTCTTCGAGGGCCTCGCGCGCGGCCGGCAGGATCTGCACGTTCTCGGCGATGAAGTGCTCCAGCCGGGCCAGCAGCATGGGAGCCTCCGGGCCTGCCTTGTCGCGGACGATGCTCCTCAAGTACTCGATGGCCGCCGGGCCGCGGAGAATGACTGCCGCAAGGTGCGGGTCCTCGTACTTGGTCGTCTCTTGCCACAACTGCACCAGCCGGCGGGCCCGTTGGCTCGCCGCATTGTACTTGACCATGGCTGCGCCGGTTTTCTCCGCCGCTACGCCGCTGGAGGCGATCGCGAAGGTGCAGCCGGCCGGCATCGCAATCTCCCGCTCGAAGCGGACGGGGCAGTAGACGTATTGGCTGATCCGGTCCGCACGGCAGGTCAGGATCGCGGTGTGGTCCTCGCTGCCGCCGAAGGTGCCCACGCCCTGATCGCTTTTCAGCGTCCCAAACGTCTGCCCGTTCTCGACGGTGGCCAGATAGCCGGCCAGGTCGATCGCGCTGCGGATGTTGCGGCGGTATTCGGGCCGCGAGGGCAAGAGGTTCACTTCGGCCAGCGCGAAGAAAGCGCCGACGATCAAGGCGCTGGAGCTGCTCATTCCGGCCGCCGGCGGCAGGTCGCTGGCAAACGCAACGTCCGCCCCGCGGAGCGGCCCGGGGAAGTTCCGGGCAATGCGGCGGGCCACGGTCATCGGATAGTTCGCCCAGTGGCCGGACCGCGGGATGATGTCCGCGTCGAAATCGAACGTAACCGACTCCGGCCGCAAGGGATCGGCCACCGTCACCCGGCAGTCATTGCGGGCCACGGCCACCAGCGAGACGCCCCGCTGGGCAGCCGCCACCATGCTGCTCCCGCCGGCATAGTCGGTGTGCTTGCCGAGGACCTCGATCCGTCCGGGAACGTAGAAGGCGACCGGCCGGATCCCCTCCGGATCGCCCTCGGGCCGCTTCAAGGCAGCGGCGGCTTGCGCGAAGAGCTGCGCCCGGGCACGGCACGCGTCGGGGCTCAATCCGGTTTCGGCCAGACGCCCGGCAAGACGTTGCGAGTCGGTCAGATCGCCGGAGTAATCGAGTTGCCGGATGAACATAGCTATCTCAATCAACCGGAAACACCTCTGCCCCGTTGGTGGCCTGGCAGACGTAGACCGCCGGGACGTGGCTGGTTTTCGCCGCGTAGGCGGCGGCCACGGCGGCGGAGAAACCGTCGGCGGCCTGCGCGTCGACGACGGCCACGGCACAGCCGCCGAAGCCGGCCCCGGTCATGCGCGCGCCGTGGCACGCCGGGTGTGCGAGGGCCGACTCGACCATCGCGTCCAGCGCGTCGTTGGACACCTCGTAGTCGTCGCGCAGGCTCGCGTGGCTCTGGTTCATGAGCGACCCCAGAGTCGCCACGTCGCCGCGGCGCATGGCCTCCACGGCCTCAATGGTCCGCTGGTTTTCGCCGATCACGTGCCGGGCGCGGCGCCGGGTCGATTCGTCCAGGGCGCCCGCCTGCGCGTTGAACTGACCCAGGTCCACGTCGCGGAGCGCCGGCACGCCGAAGAACCTCGCCGCGGCCTCGCACTGGGCACGCCGTTGGTTGTACGCCGAGTCCAGCAGCCCGCGCCGCGTCGCCGTGTCGAGAATCACCACGGCGATCCCCGGGGGGAACGCCACGGGCCGGGTCTCCAGCGATCGGCAGTCGATCAACAGGGCGCAACCGGCCTGACCGGCCGCCGAGATCAGTTGGTCCATGATCCCGCAGTTGACGCCGACCCAGCGGTTTTCCGCGCGCTGTCCCAACTTGGCCATAACGGCCGGCTTCCACTCCCACGAGCCAACCGAATGAAAGGCCCGGGCAGCCGCCATTTCCAGGGCAGCCGACGAGGAGAGACCGGCCCCGACGGGCACGTCGCCCTGGAGCACCCCTTCCCACCCCGACAAGCGGTAGCCGTCTGCCTGAAAGCTCCATGCCACCCCTTTGAGATACTCGATCCAGCCGGCCTTCTCGTTGCTCAGCCGGTCGATCGAGAACTCGCCCGGCTGCCGGAAATCGACCGAGTGGACGACCACGCGGCGATCCTCGCGCGGGCGCAGGGCAATCCATATCGCCCGGTCGATCGCCAGGGGGAGGACGAAGCCGTCGTTATAGTCCGTGTGTTCCCCGATGAGGTTCACCCGGCCCGGGGCCCTCACGACCCAGCGCGGCGGGCCGCCGAACTGTCTCTCAAATGCAGCAACAAGGTCCTGTTTCGCAACTGGCATTGGAGGCTCCCAACAATACTCCGTCATTCCAGCCGCTGGATCCGTCCAACGATCTCCGCCTGGGTCCAGTGCCGGTCCGGCGTGAGAATGACGTAACGGGCCACGTCGCCCGAGCAATCGAGGATAATCTGGAACGGGTTCGGGACGCTGAAACCGTCGGGGCACGGCTCGTGGCCGTTGATGAGGACCTTGGCTTCCATCAGCCGGGCAAAGGCCGCTGCGTTCTCCTCCCGGTAGTCCCGCCCCCACACGACGTCGAAGACCGACGTGCGCTCGTAGTATTCCAAGGGGTCGAGCCGGCGAGTGAAGATCGTCCGGTCGAAGCGGCGCGTGTTGACCTTCTCGGGGATGCTGTGGGTCATCAGCAGGCCCCCGGGCATCCACGCGCCGAGCGGGCAACTCTGAATGAACCGGACCATCGCCTCGCGGACCTTTTCGGCGGCGGGCCCGTACATCTGCTGGAGCCCGAGGCGGAAGAGCAGATTGAGCATCTGCTTGTTCTTCTGGATCGGGTATTCCGTCATCTCGGACAATTCGTGATTGCCCAGCAGGAAGTGGACCCGGTCGGGGTACTCGACGACGAGCTTGGCTACCTCCTCCAGCATGGCATGGGACATGCAGCCGCCGTTGGCCGGATAGGTGGGCCCCCCGTGGCACACCTCCTGCAAGACCAGGTGCCGGCCCGGATGGGCTGCCAGGTCGGCCGTCTTGCGGATGCGATTGAAGTTCCGCCGGTGGCCGTGGAGGTCGCCGGCGATCATCACGTCTTTGGCCAGATCGGGTTCGAGAAAAACGATGTTCCCCTCCCGAGCGGGGACCCTCCAATTGGCCGAAGCGGCATCATCATAGGTAGCAATGATCTTCTCGATGTACTCAATAGATGCAGTCATAGCTCTGGCTGACAAGCTAGCGGTTCCACCACGATCCGTCCAGTCACCCCCTCATCATACGCATGTGTTTCCGCTACCAAGAGGGGTGTTCCTCTGGTGCCGCTCTTGCCGGGAACGCCAATTCTGCCGATTTTCTGGACTCTGCCATTTGTCGGGCCGATTTGGTTTTTAGGAGACTTCGACCACCGAGCAGACCCAAGGAAGGAATGGGGGACATGAAACGCGCACTCTTAGCGTGCTTCGCCGTGGGCATCCTGGCCATCTGGAGCGGCTGCACCACGGACCGGGTGGCTCGCCACGGCAACTGCGTCCAGACGGAATGCACGCGCGCGGGCTGTGGGCGGCCCGGTTGTCCTCATTGCGGACACCGTGGCCGCGAGGTCGCCAACGACCCCGGTCCGCAGACCGGCGCCATCACCTACCCCTACTACACCCTTCGCGGCCCGCGGGATTTCCTGGTCCGCAATCCGCCGTCCATCGGCCCGTGATCGGCCCGCATGGCCATTCCTCCTTCGCTTGCCTACAATAGGCGCAACCCTGCCCGAAGAAGGAGGTGGAACCATGTACACGCATCGAGTGATCTGGAGCCGGCTGGCGTCGGTCTGTGCCGCGGTCGGCATTCTCCTCTTCTCTGCCGCCCCGGCGCCGGGACAGCCTTCGCCGCCTGAGACGACCCAGTACCCGCGGAAGAACATGACCCCCTGGTACCAGGTGGACCCCGGCTTCTTCAAGCGGCCGGCTGGGGTGGAGTGGGGCGAAACGCCCGGGGTGGCGGTGGACGACAAGGACCAGGTCTGGGTCTTCACCCGGGCCAAGCCGCCGGTGCAGGTCTACGACTCGCGGGGCAATCTCGTGCGGAGTTGGGGCGAAGACGTGGTCGGGATTGCCCACTATCTGAAGTTCGACCGCGAGGGGATGGTCTGGGTGGCCGACGTGGGAAAGCACGTGATCGTGCAGTTCACTCCGGAGGGAAAGCTGCTCAAGACGCTCGGCACGCCGGGTGAGCCCGGCTGCAACGCGACGCACCTCAATCGGCCCACCGACATGGTCGTTTCGCCCGCCGGCGACGTCTTCGTCACCGATGGCTACGGCAACAACCGCGTGGTCCACTTCGACCGCAGCGGCAAGTTTGTCAAGGAGTGGGGCAAGCTGGGGACTGGTCAGGGCGAGTTCAGCCTGCCGCACGGGATCGTCATGGACTCCAAAGGGGTGCTCTACGTGGCCGACCGCAACAACTGCCGCGTTCAGGTCTTCGACCAGAGCGGCAAGTTCCTGAGCGAGTGGCGCAACCTGCTGGTGCCGTGGGGATTCTGGATCACCGCCAAGGACGAGATCTGGGTCTGCGGCTCTTCGCCGATGCCGTGGCGCAAGGAAGACGGGGCCCTGGGCTGCCCGCCCAAGGACCAGGTCTTCATGCGGTTGAACACCTACGGCAAGCTGCGGCAGCTCTGGACGATTCCCAAGGGCGAAGACGGCAAGGAGCAGCCGGGCGAGCTGAACTGGGTCCACGGGATCGCGCTGGACTCGAAGGGCAACATCTACGCCGGCGACATCAAGGGCCACCGCGTGCAGAAGTTCGTGCGGAAGAGGTAGAGGAAGGGTGCTCCGCTATGTGGAAGGCAGTCCGCTGCGGGCCGGACTCGTGGCCCGCGCGGAGGATTGGAGGTGGTCCAGTCTCGGCGCGTCCGCGGCCGAACTGCGCAAGACGCTTCTTGTGCCTTGTCCGATCGACAGGCCCGACAACCGGCACGAAATCGTCCACCGCAGCCTGCGCGACGACGAGAGTGTCAGCACAGTCACTGGAGGGAGAATTCCATGAGATGTTTATCCGCCGTGAAGGCGGCGTTGCGCGAGGACGCCGCGGGATGCGGTATGTGGGTCGATGCCTCTCTGGCGGCGCGACTGAACCGAATTCGCAAGAACGGACAGTTCCTGCCGGGGTCGCTGGCACGAGCCATGGAGAAGGAGTTCGGCTGCGACCTGAGCCGGATCCGCGTCCACGCGGGCGATGGAGTGGATGAGGTGGCCGCTACCTTCCGCGCCCCCGCATTCTGCGTTGGAACGGATGTTTTCCTTGGCAGGCCGGTCCTGCATGCCGCCGACCGCTCTCTCTTCCTTGCAGTTCTCCGGCACGAGTTGGCGCACATCGTGCATCGAACCGAGCCGGAAAGGATTCGCTTCTGGGATGCGATTGACCATTTCAAGCTCACGTTGCGAGCGTGCGAGGCGTTCACCAAGGAGTTCGACGTGCTGGTCACGATGGAGAATATCGGGATCACGAAGAAAGATCTTTTCAGGGGGCTGAAAATCTCGTCGAGCAACATGGACTTGCGGAAGAGGTTTCGGCATCCGCTCGATACGTTGAGTTACGTTTTCGGACACTATCTCCACTTCACCAAAGTGCCTATTGTGAGCGTGTTGTTCACGGAAGGGGAGGGGCCTCGCCATGGCGAAGGGGCCAACTATACGGTGGCGGAAGAAGAGCCAAACCGCCGGAAGAACCTGGAGAAAGAGGACGAGGAGATCGCCGACGCAGCGGACAACTTCGAGACGGACAAGGGCGACTCGTGGGATGAGGCGCTCAAGAACGCACTTCCGGGGCTCTTCGCGCCACAATACGAGGAGTACGATCCAAAGACCTGGGATGGCAAGAAAATTGGGGGATCTGCGATCAACATCAAGGATTGGATCAAGAATCTGGCCAACGCGCTTCACGTCGCCCAGGACCGGGCGTCCCATCGCGAAGGAATGAAGCACTTTGGCCACGATGATCCGCGGGAGGGCTTCAACCCGGACGACCGGACCAAGCACGACCACCGGGGACACAACGGCAAAGGCGGCCGCTCATGGTACTGTTGCAGCGCGGCGGCGTACAACAAGGCGCTAAACAATTCTTATAAGGTCCTGGGGAAATTCTTTAAGAAGATCGGCATTAAGCTTCTGCACACCCCGAGCCAGGAGCCGGAGACGTGCATGGATCATGTGCACACCCCTGAGATCTACTTCAGCCCGTACCCGAATCCATACACTCAAGCCGTGGCGGGGCGCTGGGCCTATCCTTACGGCCACTGTTCTGGGCTTTTGCCGGGTTCGGGAATTCCGGCCGCTAAGGCCTTGGCGTTTCCGGAGAATCCGCCGTTCGGGCGTTGGGTATGACCGAATGAGCCCTACTCGTTCCGCTGGGCCAACGTGAAGAGGCGGAGGCCGCGGTAAAGGATGGCGGCCGCGCCGATCATGTCTTGGCTCGGTGTTCAAGTGGAATTCGCTGGGCCGGTTTTGTGAGGGTTCCTCGCTTGCCTGTCGTCTCGCACGTCTTGGGATGGTAGCCTGGATGTTGCCTGGTGAAACGGAGTCGCGCAATGCTGGGGAGCAACCCGACGAGAGAACAGTCGTCTTAGCGGAGCGGTAGGAGACGCTGAAGATCGCGACCGCCAGCACCAGAGCGGTCCCCTGCAAGAATCGCCCGGCCAGGTGTCAGAAGAGAAACAGACTTGCCAGCCCGGCCAGCAAGGGAACCAGTCGCAGCGCATACTCGTTGAATCCCAGGAGCTTCACGGCCGTCAACTGGACCCAGAGGAACCCCAGCGGGCAGACCTGGAAGTAGTCCAGCGAGCCCATCAGGTCGGGATAGCCGCGCTGGAGGAAGTTGGCCGCAGGGAAAGACTCGTCTTCCCAGAGCGGAAACCGCAGGGCATAGCGGATCACCCGCGCGGCGACGCCCACGGCGAGGAAGAGCCAAATCCATCGCTCTGCCGAGCGGGCGGCCAGCGGCTCCGCTTCGTCCAAGGCGAGCGGCGGAGGAAGGCTGCCGGCATCCATGATGGTGTCGCGGGGCATTTCAGGCAGCCATGCGCCAAGCGGCCCGGCGCGGCTTGCGCCCGACCGCGATCAGCGACATCCCGGGCACCGGCAGCACGTGCTCCAGGAGCTTCACCAGCGGCAGGAGCCGGTCAAACCAGATCATCTGCCGCGGGCTGAGGTGCCTGCGGCGCAGGAGTCCGCCGGAGATGGCCCAACTCAACGCCCCCAGCCGGCAGAACTGCCGCGTAAAGACCACGTCGAACCCGGCGGAGGTCATTTTCTCCACGAGTTCCCCGCGGCTGTACCGCCGGCGGTGGCCTAGCTCGCGGTCGATCCCGCAGTAGAGCCAGTGCCCGGCCGGGACCACGATCGCGCAGTGCCCGCCGGGATGGAGCGTCTCATAAAAGCGGGCCAGGACTTCCTCGTCGCCTTCGACGTGCTCCAGGACGTTGGCGCAGAGGATCGTGTCGAGCTGCTCGCCCTTCCAGCGGCCGTAGGCGGCCGGATCGGTCAGGTCGGCCAGATCGACGCGTACGTTCTCGCGGTGGCCGAAGCGGCGCCGGACGGCGCCGACGTACATCGGCTCGCGGTCGGCCAGCACCAGGCGCTGTCGGTCCAGCAACAACGCACTGAGGTTCCCGATGCCGCAGCCGGCCTCCAGCACCCGCTGGCCGAGATAGTCCCGCAGTTGGTCGAGCACCCAGCGGCTGAAGGCCGTGGCCCGGGAAACCGAGGCCAGCGTGTAGTAGCCCGAGTGGTCCGTAAATCGCGGGGCCAACAGTTTGCAGCGGAGCATCTTCCCGAGGGCCTTGAGCCCGCCAAGCAAGTCAGTCTTCTTTCCCTCCTGAAAGGTGCGTCCGGAGTAGCCGATCGGGACCTCGTAGATCCGCGCGCCCCACTGGGCCAGCCGGCAGGTGATTTCCGGGTCCAGGGTGTGCGTGTCGCTGGTCAAACGGAGCTGCTTGAGCACGTCGGTCCGGACCATCTTGTAGCCCGTTTGCACGTCGCTCAGGCTCAGGTTGTTGATCGCGTTGGAGAGGAAGGTCATCAACCGGTTGCCCAGGCCGTGCCAGAAGGAGAGGACCGGTCGCGCGGGGCCGGTAAAGCGGGACCCGAAGACCGCGTCGGCCTTGCCTTGGAGGATCGGCTCCAGCAGCAGCGGGTAATCGCCGGGGTCGTATTGGAGGTCGGCATCCTGGACCACCGCTACGTCGCCGGTCATCTGTCCGATGGCGGTGCGGACGGCCGCTCCCTTGCCGCGGTGCTCCGGGTGGCGCACGGCATGGATCCGCGAGTCGGCGTCGGCCAATTCCAAGATCGCGCTCGACGAGCCGTCGTCGGAGGCGTCGTCGACCACGACCAGCTCGATCTCCAACGGCACGGGAGAGTTGAGCACGCGGCGGATGGCCTCGCGCAGGGTCCACCGCTGGTTGTAGACCGGCATGAGGACTGACAGCTTGCGGAGCAGCGCGACGTCGCCGTCCGTCGGCGGCATCCCGCCGACAATCTGCCCGATTCTCCGCGAGGCGAGGGGCATCGGACCGAGGCTCTGTCCGACGAACTCCAGGGCCGATGGGACATCCGGAAGAACCGCCTGAATAATTCTCTCTGAATCAGCCATTTTGCCCAAAGTGCCAGGATTGGGAATGGGTGACGTGAGGACCGGTCTTTCGGGCCGGGAAGATACCCAAATTGCCAAGCCGGGTCCAGGGCAAGAAGAAAGGATGAAGGATGAAGGATGAAGGATGAGGGTTTAGCCGCCGCGCTTGCCCGGCGAGTTCCCAATCACGTTTAGCGGCCGGGCTTGCCCGGCGCGTTCAGTTCAGGGTCCCGAGCCGGGCCGTGTCGGCCCCAAATCAGAGCCGGGCCGTGTCGGCCCGGGCGGGCGGAGCCGGGCCCGGATCGCCTCCAGCCGCTCGGCCAGCTCCCGCTCGAAACCCCGATCCATCGGAGCGTAATACTGCCGCTCCACGCCGAGATAATCCTGCGCCGCAATCGCCCCCGGCTCGTCGTGGGCGTACTGATACCCTTCGCCGTGGCCGAGCCGTTTCGCACCCGGGTAACTGGCGTCCCGCAAGTGGACCGGCACGGGAAGGACCCGCCCTTCGCGCACGTCCTGCCGGGCCTCGCCGATCCCCACGGTCACTGCGTTCGACTTCGGGGCGCAGGCCAGATACGTGACCGCTTGGGCCAGGTTCAACTGGCACTCGGGCAGTCCGACCAGCTCGCACGCCTGGGCCGTTGCCACCGCGAGCCCCAGGGCCGCCGGGTCCGCGTTGCCCACGTCCTCGCTGGCCAGTATCACCAGGCGCCGGGCCAGAAACCGCACGTCCTCGCCCCCCTCCAGCATCCGCGCCAGCCAATAGAGCGCGGCATCGGGGTCGCTCCCCCGGATGCTCTTGATGAGCG
>CAYGZI010000155.1:0-10852 GCA_964354245.1 uncultured Planctomycetaceae bacterium | reverse complement strand
ATGCCCCCGGCGCCCCGCCACCCGCCACCCGCCACCCGCCACCCGCCACCCTGATGGACCTGGGCCGGTTCATCAGCGACCACATCGTCCGTGCGCTGGCCGGCGTGACCGGACGCGGGCGGCCGCTCTTCTTGAAGATCGCCTATCACGGCCCGGCCGCGATGGAGGCATTGGCCGGCTACGACCGCTCGCTGGTGGTGGGCATTCTCGGCGGCTCGGCCGGCACCACCTTCGACGCCTTCCAGATGCTCTGGGAGGCCAAGAAGCACGGGGCCCGCGTGGCCCTTTATGGCCGCAAGATCAACAACTCCGAGCACCAGTTGACCTTCGTGCGGTATCTTCGCCTCGTGGCCGACGATGAGATCGCCCCGGACGAAGCGGTCCGCGCCTACCACGCCGATCTCGGACGGCTCGGCATCCAGCCGCATCGCTCCTTAGAAGACGACCTCCGGCGAACCGACACGGCCACGGCCTACAGCGGCTCGGGCAAACCCGCCGCTGTAGGGCCGGCTGTGCCGGCCGGCGCGTCGACGCCCCCGAAGGCCGGCAGAGCCGGCCCTACGGCGGCTGTGCCACGAACCGCTTCGCCGCCCGCTCCCGTTCAACCCGACGAAGAGCCGGATTTCAGCAAGATGACTCCCGCCGAAAAGGCGCAGTGGAATCTCCAACGCTGGAAGCGAATCATCGGCTGACGCCGGACGGTTGACCGCGCTCACTTGGCCCGCCAGGGCAGCTCGAAATGCCCTCGCCAGAGGCGATGCGCCGGCCGGGGGTTGCCGTCGCCGTCCAAGAGACCGCAGTCCTTCCATGCCTTGAAGAATTCGGGCGATGCGGCCTCGATCTTCCTCCACATCGCGTCGTAATCGCGAGGCACAAACCAGACGAGGAACTCGAAGCGGTGCCCGTGGGCAAACCGCAGCATTTCCTCCAGCGCCTTCTCTTGGGTCTTCGCGTCGGCGGGGATCGTCAGCTTGAACGACTTGAGGACGACCGGCTCGGCCGCCTGGCCCATTTCCGCAAAGGCGTAGGGCTTCTGGAAGGGATCGAACTCGGCGGCCAACCATCGGAGACTCTGGTCCACGCGGCCGCTCAGGCCCGCCATGAACGGATAGAAGCTCACAGCCACGCAGTCATTGAAGGGCATTAGCGTCTTGAATGCCGCCAGTATGGCGTCGCGGTCCTTCCAGCCCGGGTTGAGCATGTTGTGCACGGTGAACGACGCGAAAACCGGCAGCTTGGGGTGCTCGCGCTTCAGGGCCCGATACACCTGCCCGTGGAGCCGCACGTAGCCTTCCCACTTGGGCCGCCCGTTGTGATAGAGTTCGTTGACTTCGATGCCGAGCGCAAAGTAGTCGGGCCGGAAGAACTCGATCGCCCGCCGGCAATAGGCCAGATACGCCTCGACCACCACCGGGTCGTCGAGGGCCTTGCCCGCAAAGGGCTCCGGCACCGGCAGGCCCTCGCGCTCGGCGCGGTATTCGGCCAGACCCGAACGGCCCTGATTGAGCGGCGAGACGGCCAGGTAGACCTTGGCCCCCGGCGGCGTGGCCCGCTTCTTGCCTTCCCAATCTTCGAGCATTTTCCGGTGGAAGGGCTTGCCCGAGCGGGCCTCGGTCCACGGCACCCCTTCGATATGGATCGCGATCAGGTCGGCGTTTTCGCGCAGGAAGCGGTGGGTATCCTGGAGTGCTTCGAGCGAGATGTCGTACGGAAACGGGGTGAAGCCCATGCGGAAATGCCGCTGGACGGGCAGGGTCCGGGGTTTCACATCGGCCGCGGCCGCCGCGCTGCAAAGAACGGCACCTGCGAGGAGAACCTGAATCGCCCAGTATGTTCTTTGCAGGTGGTTCATTCGGATGGTCTCTCTCTGCCACGTCTCATGTCGAGTCCACGACCTCATAGACCGTGCCGTGCAGATCGTTTCCCTTTTTTCCCACTGCGAGCGGCGGTCTGTCTCGGCGCTTCAGAATAGAGTCCTGACAACGGGACCGCGAGCTTGACGACGACAAGTTGGTTCATGCTCACGCCTTCCCGGCCTGCCTCGCGTTCCAGTGCCGCGTGGAGCGTCTGCGGCAGCCTCACGACGAAGCGCCCGCTCTTCTTGGGAGTCGCACCCTCGACGAGACCCGTCCGAGTGATCGCCGCGTCGACAAGGCCGCGGATTTCCTTGTACTCTTTGGACCGGATGAACGCAGTTCGCTCCTCGCGAATCGGATATGCCTTGGCAAGGATGCCGTCGAGGGGATCGAACAGGGCATTCGACAGGTCCGCCCAGGTCGTGGCAGAAGCCGCCAGTTTCTTTGCTGACTCCAGGAGCGCCAGCCTCTTGGCCGACTCCGAACTGGCAACTGACTTCTTCATGGGCTCTCCGTTTCGTTGACACGAGGAAGGAGTTCGATAGTCCCGCCGGTCCGTTCCAGGTACATGCTTTCCTGCCCCAGCGTTGCCGCGAACCCGCGCACCATAGTCTTCAAGACAGCGACATCCTCTTCGTGAACTGCGATCCACACCTCGATCGACTCGTCCTCCTTTTTCATCCCGCGCTCCATTCGGTACGCCCCCTTGACGGTTCCCGCGACCGTGTACCCGTGCGCGAGGCCGAAAACGTCGTCAAGCATCCCGTCAAGGACGCTTTGCGGGACCGCCCGCCCATCGTTGTATTTCAGGGGGATGAGCAGGACGAACTTGACCTTTGGGTCTTCCATCGTATGATACCATATTCAGTATCACGGTCAAGCGGTTTTCCGACCACTCAGTTCGTGCAGAGACATAACGACGACCGGAGACCTCCTCACCCTGGTCCTGTCCCCGAGGGAGAGGGGACGGGACAGCGGCTTGCGTCCTCGATCGCCGCTCTGGCTTGCGCGGCCACGTTCTCGGCCGTGATGCC
This sequence comes from uncultured Planctomycetaceae bacterium, assembly GCA_964354245.1. Classification (GTDB taxonomy): domain Bacteria; phylum Planctomycetota; class Planctomycetia; order Pirellulales; family Thermoguttaceae; genus CAYGZI01. The sequence goes on along the minus strand of CAYGZI010000155.1, from coordinate 7,962 downwards.
GAAGTGCTTCAGTAGCACACCCACGGGGGCGGAAGCCCCATAGCCCTTCATTCCCACAAAGCGCCCGCAGCAGCCGAGGTACTGCTGCCACCCGAGCTCGATGCCGAGTTCCACGCCGACCCGGGCATGAGCGTCCGGAGGCAGCACCGCGTCGCGGTACTCTTGCGCCTGCTGGTTGAAGAGCGCCCAGCACGGCAGGCTCACGACCCGGGCGGGAATCCCCTCCGCGGCCAACCGGTCGCGGGCGTCCAGGCAGACGGCCACCTCGCTCCCCGTGGCGATGAGGATCACGTGCGGTGGCGGCAGGTTGCCAACCTGCCCCACCTCGGGGAAATCGGCCAGGACGTAGCCGCCCTTCTGCAAGCCGGCGGCCGAGGCATATTTCGCGCGGTCGAGCGTGGGGAGGTTCTGCCGCGTGAGGACCAAAGCCACCGGTTTGTCGTTGAGCGACAAGGCCACCCGATACGCCTCGGCCACCTCGTTCGCATCGGCCGGTCGGATCACGAAAAGCCCGGGGATGGCCCGCATCGCCGCCAGGTGCTCGATCGGCTGGTGCGTTGGGCCGTCTTCGCCCACGCCGATCGAGTCGTGGGTGAAGATGTAGAGCACGGGCAGCCCCATGATTGCAGCCAGACGGATCGACGGCCGCATGTAGTCGCTAAAGACGAAGAACGTGGCCGCGTAGGGCCGCAGGCCGGAGAGGGCCATGCCGTTGGCGATCGCCCCCATGGCGTGCTCGCGGATGCCGAAGTGCAGGTTGCGGCCCGAGGGGCTCGCGGCCTCGAAATCGCCGACGGGCTGGAACGTTAAGAGCGTGTTGGTCGAGGGGGCCAGGTCGGCCGATCCGCCCAGGACCCACGGGACGTGCTTGGCCACTTGGTTGAGGACCTTGCCCGAGGATACTCGAGTGGCCATTCCCTTCGCGTCGGCAGGGAAGGGGGCGATGTCGGCGTCCCAGCCGGCGGGAAGCCCGCGGCGGCCCATCGTGTCGATCTGGGCGGCCAGATCGGGATACTGCTTGCGGAACTCGGCGAACCGCCTGTCCCACGCGGCCCGCAGCTTGCGCCCGCGCTGGCCGATGCCCGATTGAAAGTGCTTCAGGACCTCCTCGGGCACGAGGAAATGCTCGTCGGGCGGCCAGCCGTAGGCCGCTTTGGCCGCCCGGATTTCGTCTTCGCCCAACGGAGCGCCGTGGGCGCCGTGGGTGTTCTGCTTGCTGGGGGCGCCGAAGGCGATCACCGAGCGGACGATGACGAGGGTCGGTCGATCGGCGGTCCTTCGGAAGGTCCTCAAGGCCCGGCGCAGGGCGCCGAGATCGTTTGCATCCTCGACCTTGAGCACCTTCCAGCCGTAGCCTGCGAACCGCTTGGCCACGTCTTCGCTAAAGGCCAGCGAGGTCTTGCCCTCGATGGTGATTCCATTGTCGTCGTAGACCCAGCAGAGGTTGGAGAGCTTCAGGTGCCCGGCGATCGAGGCGGCCTCGCCGCCCACTCCCTCCATCAAATCGCCGTCGCTGCACAAAGCGTAGATCCGGGGATCGAACAGGTCGAAGCTGGGCCGGTTGTACGTGGCGGCCAGCCACCGGGCGGCAATCGCCATGCCGACGCTGTTGCCGATCCCTTGCCCCAGCGGCCCGGTCGTGGTCTCCACGCCGGTCGTATGGCCGTGCTCGGGGTGTCCGGGGCAGCGGCTGTCGAGCTGGCGGAAGCGGCGGATGTCGTCCAGCGACACGGCCGGCTCGCCCTCACCCTCCCCTCTCCCAGAGGGAGAGGGGCCAGGGGTGAGGGCGGCGTCCAGCCGCTTCACCCCGGTCAAGTGGAGCATCGAGTAAAGGAGCATCGACGCATGGCCGCAGGAGAGGACGAAGCGGTCCCGAGCCGGCCACGCGGGAGCGGCCGGGTCGTAGCGGAGGAAGTCGTTGTAGATCGCGTACGCCACCGGGGCCAGCGCCATCGGCGTGCCGGGATGCCCGCTCTTGGCCGCCTCCACGGCGTCCATCGACAGGGTGCGGATGGTGTTGATTGCCAGTTGCTCAATGTCTCTGCTTTGATCTTCGGTCGGAAAAGCCACTTCAGTCCTCGCTTCGTGCGACATGCCCCCCAGAAGGATGGAATACTACAGGACCCAAAGGCCCCAGTCTAGGGCTACCGGGGATCTCGGTCAACCGACGCGGGACGTTGGGGAACCCCGTTCCCTGTGCGAGAAACGGCGGTTATACTTCGTCAGGGCGTGGACTCGTTGGCATCGGCAGACCCCGGCCATGAAGAAGCAGGAAGTCCTAGACATGCTCGACCGGTTGCCCGATCAGTTCGACCCTGAGGAACTGATCGGCGATCTGTATCTTAAGGCCAGACTGGAGCTGGCGGAGATGGCAGTGCGCGAAGGCAGGACCATCGGCCACGAAGACGTGATAAAACAGACCCAAGAATGGTTCAAGTAGTCTGGGCTGAACCCGCGCTGGTCTACATCATGGGCGTCATCCACGCAAGTCGGAACCTGCCGCCACTCCTTGAAAACCGTTAGCTGGGGACTGTGAACGTCAGGGACGCCGGGTAATCGAGCCTACTTTCTCCGCCAAACCGCCTCCAGATCGTCGGAATACTGCTTCCGGATGCCCTCGTCGGAAAGGACTTCCTCGGTGGCTTTCGCCAGTTCGTCGCGGCGGAACACGAGCGTCTCGTATCGGCCCGCGAGCTCGAACGTGATGAACTCGCCCTTGGCGTCGCGCAATAGCTCCACCAGGTGGCTGAGGTTGCGGACCGGGGTGCCGTTGACGTGGCTGACCACCGCGAAGGGCTGCGGCCCGTAGCCCCGGGTGATGCGATGCGGGAGCAATCCGGCGCCCAGCGTCACCAGCTCTTCGCCGTCGAACTTGCGCTGGTCCAACATCCGGCCCAACAAGGGGTTTCTCTGCACGAGCACGGTCCCGCCGGCGCGGCCCACCAGGTCCATGCTCCCCGTGCTGAAGACCATCGGCCCGAGGATGAAGTACCGCGGGTACTTGCCGGAAAGCGGCGGGAGGACCATGTTCGGGTCCACGCGCACGGGAATCTCCACGTCGAGCGTCTTCCGGTCGCGGAAGACCGTGGCCTTCACGCGCCCGTCCTTGGCGATCTTGGGGATGAGGTACTGGAAGTACAGGCGCAGGTCCTCCTTCACTTTGATCTGGCCCTTGCTGTCCAGCGCCGCATCGCCGATCCGCGTAATCACGTCCCACTCCTTGAGCGGGTACTCCTTGGCATCGCTGAAGGGCCGCGTGACCATCATGCCGGCTTGGCTGCCCAGCCCGAGCCGGGCACGCAGCGCGTCGTTCTCGGTGGTCTGGCAATCGTCCCACAGGACCGGCTTGCCGTGGTAGACGCCGTCCTCGATGTCCTTCAAGAACATGGCGATCTCTTCGGCGGCCACGAGGTAGCCGATGTTGTCGGCCCGGGTGATCTTGCTGAAGACCAACCCCACGATCTTGCCGTTGGAGACCGCCGGCCCGCCGCTGTTGCCCGGGTTCAGCGCGGCGTCGATCTGGATCCTCAGGCCGGAGCTCGGGAAGTTCAAGCCCGTGAACTCGATCCGCGAGACGATCCCCTGCGTGACCGAGAGTTGCTCGCCGCCCATTGGGTATCCGTAGACGCTCACGGTCTGCTTCAGCGCGGGGATGTCTGCGGCCAGCGGCACGGCGTCGCGGCCCTCGAACAGCGAAGGGCTCTCGAGCTTGATCACCGCCAGGTCCACGCCGGGGGCCACGGCCACGACGCTGGCCGGGACCTTTTCCGTGGATTGATTCGGCTGCACCAGGATCTGGCTCGCGTAGAGCACCATGTGGGCCGCAGTGAGGATCCGCTTGCCTTCGATAATCACGCCCGACCCGGCCGTCTCCTGCGGGTTGGCCTTGGACCAGGGGCGGACGAAATCGGGCTCGCGCCGCGTCGCATAGATCTTCACCACGGAGTCGCCGATCGGGTCCTTGGCCCCCGCCGTCACCGGGGCAGCCAAGAGAGCACTCATCGCAATCAAGAGAAGCTTCTTCATAGACACTCTCCCGCCGACTTGCGTGCGGCACAAGTGCCGCGGCCAAACACCGCCCACTGCCCTCTGCCTACTGTCTACTGCCTACTGCCTACTGCCTACTGCCTACTGCCCTCCGCCCACTGCCCTCTGCATTCTCGTATCTCCGCTCGCCTCTGACAATCGCCTCCCTAACGGCAGCCCGGGCTTTGTGCAGGGCCTGGTACTTTGCCTCCCGCTCGATTTCCGCCGGGGCGATTAGCCGGAAACCGGGCAGATCCGCCCCGGGCTGCTTGCGGAGCATCTCGCTCCCCGAGCGGAGAATCGCCACGGCCTCCCGGTACCGCGGGTCGTTCGTGTCGGGAATTCGCCTCAGGCATGGGCTCAGCTCCGGCCGGGTGAAGCTCACCATGGCCAAATGCTGGCGTGCCGTCAGGTCCAGGCCAACCAGCTCGCCTAGGCGGTGCACCTGCGCCGTGCCGATCGGCGCGCGGCCAAAGGGGTTGTCCGGATACGCCGTCGCATACTCGGGATAGTATGGGGCGTTGACGTCTATCCACGTCAGCACCCGGTCGATCGCCTCGCGGTCGAGACGGACCTCGCGGTCGATCTCCGGGTCCTTGTGGCCCTCCAGGATGACCTTGGCCAACGGGCTGGCGTGCGAGCCCCACGTCTTCGGCGGCAGCACTTGGGGCGGCCCGGCCCCGATCACGCGCACGTAGCCTTTGCCGCGTAGTTCCACGTAGGAGGTGTTGAAGATCAGCCCCAGGTCGCCCGCCAGGTTGAGCTTCTTTCCCGCTTCCTGTCCGAAGTCGTGACACCTGACGCAGTGCCTGTCGAGCACCGGCTGGACCTCGGCCAGGTAGTTGAAGTTCCGCGGCGGGCCGTACCACGGCTCCAACTCGCGCGGAGAACGCTGCACTGCGACGGGCGGTCTTGCCTGCGAGGGGACGGCGGTGCGGCGTCCCTCGTGGCAGCCGACGCACCCGGTCGTCTCGCCCGGCCGGACAATCGTCCCGCTCCGCATCGTCTGCACCATGCGCCCCTCGGCATCCAAAAGCTGGAAGTAGACGAAAGTGTCCGCCGGGACCGTGAAATGGGCGCTCCCGTCCGGCTCCACCGGCACGCTGCCGAGGATCCGCTTGTTGTTGAAATCGTCCCAGTTCATCCCCGGCGCCTGCTGGCCGGTACCGCCGTCCCAGGCGGGTGGGGTCCAGGTCCGCTTCTCCGGCGACGCGACCACCCGCAGGCGTTTCACGCTGCCGCGCTCGATCCGCTCCATGCCCGTCCCCTGGTAGACGTCGGCCACAAAGAAAGCCCCTTCACCGCGGGCCAGATCGACTCGCGGCGGAATGACCGGCGGGCGCGGCCGCGGCCCCAGCGGCATCGGGTCGAAGCAGCCCGGGCCTTCGGCGTGCAGCAGGAGTTCGTTGCCGAAAACGTCTACCAGGAAGATCCCCATCTGCTCGCCCTGCCCGGTCATCCGCGAGCACAGGAAGTACTTGTCGGAAAGCGGCCACGGGTCTTCGTACTTGGGCTGGACTCGGGTGAACGTGTCGTAATTGCCGCGATCGACCAGACTGACCGCGCCGGCCGGCCAGGTGCGGAGCACCGGCGGCCTGCCGTCCACCCCGAAGCGGCGGTCGAGGATGCCCAAAGCCCCCCAAGGCCGGTCGTGGCACGAAGACAAGGTGGCGATGATCTGCTCCGTGCCGGGAATCGGCCGGGCGTCGAGCACTGCCCCGGGCGAGTCCGTGCTGTTGCCGAACCAGACCAGCGGGTGCGTCCCGTCCGGGTTGACGGTCCAGACGCCTTGGGCATTGCCGAAATTCCGGTCCACGTACTCCCAGCGGTCGTAGAGGATGCGGCCGTCGGGCAGGAGGGCCGGGTGCCCGTCGTGGAGCGTGTTGTGCGAGATCTGCTGGACATTGGCCCCGTCCGCCTCCATCTTGAAGAGGTTCCCCATGATGTTCCGGTGGCACATGCAGTACTTCGGCTCGCGCGTCGAGGTGAAGACGATCTCGCCCGTTGGCAGATAGACCGGGTCGATGTCGGTGATGCCCGAGCCAAAGGTGAGCTGCACCAGTCTTGAGCCGTCGGCGTTCATTTCGTAGATGTGGTAATCGTCCGCCCGGCTGCGGCGCATGGCAAAGACGATCCTCGTGCCGTCGAACGAGACCTCCGGATCGCGGGCGACTCCCGCAGGCGCTTCGAGCAGGGTCTTGACGACGGGGGACGAGGGATGAGGGGCGAGGGACGAGGGACGAGGGACGAGGGACGACGGGTGAGGGGCGCGGGACGACGGGTGGAGACCAATCGCCGTCCCCTCTCCCTTTGGGAGAGGGCTAGGGTGAGGGCCGGCCCCGCCGGCGAACTCGATCGCCTTGATCGCTCCCCCGCCGTCGAAACTCCCGGTGTTGATCTCGCCGGTCTGAAACATCGTCTCCGTGTTGTGGTGATCGGGCCGGTACTGCTTGCGCACGACGAAGAGAATCGGCTGCCCTGAGACCAGCGGATTGGCCAACAGGGCCTTGCGCCGCAGCCGGTCGAACTCGGCCCGCAGAGGCGCCACGTCGTTCGCGCCAGCCGTTTCCGCCCGGCGGACAAGCTCCTCCAACTGCGCCAGCAGTCGCGGACCGTCGGGGTATTGCTGCGGGAACGACTTTGCCGGATCCTCGATCGCCGCGCGGAGCGCGTCTGCGCCTTCAAGTGGCGCCGCCGGAGTCTGTGCCGGCGCCAGCGCGGACAACAGAATCGCAACGCCCCCAATCGCGAGAACCCGCAGCGGCGACTCGTTGCAGATCATGTCGGTTCCTGTTTGACAGACGCTGGCCCCACGGAGCCTTGGGGGGTCATTATAACCCGAGGCAACCCTCCCTATCGACGGCCACGCCACTCCCCGCGGCCGGCGTGCGGCTATAATTAGCACGGTGGCGGGGTGGGCGACCGGCAGAACGGGCCACTTGACGACCATCTTGGGCTAGGCGAGGGCCACTCCATGATCGTCGGGGTACCCAGGGAGATCAAACGGGACGAGTACCGCGTGGGCATACTTCCTGTGGGGGTCGAGGAACTCACCCGCTCAGGCCACAAGGTCCTCGTGGAGGCGGGAGCGGGCCTTGGCTCCGGCTTGGCCGACCACGATTACCTCAAGGCCGGCGCCGAAATGGTCGCCGGGCCGGAAGCGGTCTATGGGCAAGCGGAACTCGTGGTCAAGGTCAAAGAGCCGCAGCCCTCCGAGATCCCTCTGTTGCGCAAGGGGCAGGGCGTTTTCTGCTACTTCCACTTCGCCGCCGACCGGGCTCTGACCGAGGCCGTCCTTAGCTCAGGCTGCACTGCCCTGGCCTACGAGACCCTTCGCGACGACCGCGGACGCCTGCCCCTTCTGACCCCCATGAGCGAGGTCGCCGGACGCATGAGCATCCAGGAAGGGGCCAAGTATCTCGAACGCCCGCAAATGGGCCGCGGCATCCTGCTGGGCGGCGTGCCGGGCGTGGAGCCCGCCAGCATTCTGATCCTCGGCGGGGGCGTGGTCGGCTCGAATGCCGCCAAAGTCGCGGCGGGCTTCGGGGCCCACATCACGATCCTCGACATCGACATGGACCGCCTCCGCTACCTCGACGACATCATGCCCCACAACGTCACCGAGCTCTTTAGCGACCGCCACACGATCCGCGAGCAGTTGCGCCGGGCCGACCTCGTGATCGGCTCGGTCTTGGTCCCCGGGGCAAAGGCCCCGTGCCTGATCGAGCGCGACGACCTCCGCCTGATGAAGCCGGGAAGTGTGATCATCGACGTGGCCATCGACCAGGGCGGCTGCATCGCCACCAGCCGCCCCACCACCCACAGCGATCCCACGTTCGTCGTCGATGAGATCGTCCACTACTGCGTCACCAACATGCCCGGCGCCGTCGGCCGCACCAGCACCTTCGCGCTCTGCAACGTCACGCTCCCCTGGGT
>CAYGZI010000154.1:0-10865 GCA_964354245.1 uncultured Planctomycetaceae bacterium | reverse complement strand
ATAATCCCTTACCACGTCGAAAGTTCCATCCGCGGAAATAGTCGAGACAGTAGAAATATCCACCGGCGGAGAAACTCCTTGCGGATGTAGAACGATGTGTCCTGAGTGCCCCCAGCTACCGCGCCACGGAAATGAGCGCAGTGCGCCGGTGTCGATTCCTCAAGGGCAACAGGGACCGCAGAAGTCTCAATCAGGTACTTCTTCTTCGGCATACTCTAGCAGGGTGCCCACGGCTGGATTGAGACCGCGATCAAGAAGAAGGTCCATAGTCTGGGACGCATCGTCCCCAGACACCTCGTCGGCAGTGGCGAGATTTTGGAGGATCTGGACCGCAATGGCGCGAACTCCAGTGTCCCGATACCGTTCCCAGCCCCGGTCGAGAAACGTGTCGCGGAGCTGTCTGAGTATCTCGCAGGTGTTTCCCTCGTGTTCGGGGTCGGAGTACTCTTCGGCATCCGACAGCGTATTCACCAACTGCCGAAGCATATCAAGCGGTTCATGAGTCCAAACCGCGAAGTCCTCGCTATTCGCATGCTTTTCCAAAGCGCGAACGCTGTTGGCGATCTTCGCAGACTGACGCCGGCGAATCGTCGCCAGGTATTCCGGGGATTTCAGGCCCCGAACCCCCACACCCACCACAGACGACTTAACGACAACTTTTGTTGGCCATTCCGAGGGGCTCACAGTGACAGTCCTTTCGACCGACCGATCCCCCCACGAGGTGCCCAGTTCGTGTAAGATGTCTACGGGCACCACCCCGCCAGTCTCTGCGTCCGTTGGGACAGGCCCTGTCGTCTCAAAGGCCGTATTCCCGAGTTTCCCCATGCTACTTACCCTTCTTGATCGGCTTCGACTTCAATCGTCGGACACATGCGTCGCCCACTGCCTCCGCGGCGCCCAGGGACTCTCTCAGGAAGGTGTCCACGACATCGACTTTGACGTCCTTCTGAAACAGATCGAGGTCGAACCATAAGGAATCGCTTTGTGTTATGCGATCGTGAAAGTCCTTGATGCCAGAGTCCAAGAATTTCTTCTGAATGAACTGCTCGAGATTCGGCGATGCGAGGAACCCGTCCGAGCTTTGCTGCCTTGTCATTGGACTTATCCGGAACAGATATTCGAAGCCGTGGTGTTTGCCCTCCAACTGCACCAGAGAATCCGTCACCTCGCCGCCGACCTCTTTGAGGTCCTGCTTTGGCACGAGGAAGCTGCCAAAAAGCAGGTCGGTCATCTCGGCGTGTGACATTTCAAGTGGGAAGAACGCAGTGACGCGAAACCCAATCCTTTTCAGCCGCTCTGCACCAATCACGGTCAGAGCCATCCTGACGACGCCAGCGTGGTCGTTCAAGTGGTCGCGCCATGCCGACAGCCCGAGCGTCTGCCAAGCGACCCGCTGGTGGCCAATGAGGAGGAATTTCCGTTCCTCGGGCCATCGATAGAAGTAGGCGACCGGCGGGTGTGCGTTCACCTCCGCGGGTTTATACTTCCCGTAGATCGCATCTGCCGCATTCGCCACTGCTACCCCAAACTGCGGCTCAAAATCAACGGCGAAAGCGGTGCAGATGCGGTCAGCGTGGTCGGCAAGCATGGCAATCCCCACCGTCGGGGCGTCTTGTAGGAAACTCGTCGCTAACATCTTACTATAGCTACTTCGGTGTAACTTGAAAGCGGCACGAGTCGGAGCGGGCGACTACCCGCTGCTACGGAGGCGCACGCGCGATGGCCCCCGAGAAGGCGGCAGCGCACCCCTTGACGGAAGTAGCCGGCGGGCCAGCATCGTCATATAGACACTGTTTCCGCGCGCTCAGGGTTCCATGACCGGGTCGCCAAAACCGTCCCTCCTCACCGAAAACGTTTACGAGTGCGTCGGCATGTTTCACTGGGACGGCGGACTCAGACTCAGCAAGGCGGACCTGGCGATCGACTTCCGCCGGCGCCAGCCGCGGGCCTTCGTCTCCCACGCCCATACGGACCACATCGCCGCGCACGAGTACGCGCTGTGTACGCCGGAGACGGCCGCGCTCTATCGGCTCCGCATGGGCCGCCGCCGGACCCTGGAGATGCCCTACCGCGCGCCGATCGAGTGGGGCGGGCTCCGCCTGACCACCTATCCCGCCGGGCACATTCTCGGCTCCGCAATGCTCCTGGCCGAAGACGGCGCCCAGTCGCTCCTCTACACGGGCGACTTCAAGCTCGGCGAGTCGGCGACCGCCGAGCGCGCCGAGTTGCCCCAGGCCGACATCCTCGTGATCGAGAGCACTTTCGGCCATCCGGACTATTGCTTCCCGCCGCGAGGCGAAGTGATCCAACAGCTCTGCGAGCAGGTGCGCGAGACCCTGGCGTCGGGCAGCACGCCGGTGGTCGTGGCATACGCCTTGGGAAAGGCGCAGGAGGTCACCCGGATCCTCGCGGACCAAGGCTTCGACGTGTTGCAGCACCGCCGGATCGGCCCGATCAGCAACGTCTACGAGTCGTTCGGGGTCAACCTGGGCCACCGGGGATACTTCACAAGCAGGCCGAAGGCCGGGCACGTGCTGGTGGTGCCCCCCGGCACGCCGCGGCTTCCGGCCGTGGCAGGCGAGGTCCGCATTGCCGTGACCGGTTGGGCCATCGACCCGCGGGCCAAGTATCGGCTGCGGGTCGATCAGGCCCTGGCCTTATCGGACCATGCCGATTACGACGAGCTGTTGGAGGCGGTCCGCCGGGTGCGGCCTCGGCGGGTCTATTGCACGCACGGGCCGGAGTCGTTTGTGGAGCGGGTGCGCGACGCCGGGTTCGACGCCCATCCCCTGGGCCGGGCAAGCCAGTGGCGGCTGTTCTGAGAACGGGGATGAACCACGGAGACACGGAGGGCACGGGGAGAGAAGGAGTGTGTACCACAAAGGCACAAAGGACACAAAGGAAGGGGAAGAGGAACTGGGCCTGGTTGCGAACGGGACAATTCAGCATTCAGCATTCAGCAATCGGCAATTCCCCTCACCCCTTCCCCCTGCCCTGCCGATCGGGTAGGCTATCGCGCGTACCGAGACCCGGTTGTTCCCAGTCACCCCACGATTCTACGGAGATCGAATCATGAAGCGTCGTGAAATGCTGAAGCTCACCGGTGCGGCGATTCTGGGCGCGTCGGCCTTCCCCTTGGGCTGGGCAAAGGCCCAGGACCAGAAGAAGCAGAAGATCCTGTACTTCACGCGGAGCGTCGGGTTCCAGCACTCGCCGGTCGCGCGCAAGACCAAGGACGAATTGAGCTTCTCCGAGAAGCTGATGAAGGAAGAGGGCGAGAAGCGCGGCGTCGAGGTCGTCTGCTCCAAGGACGGCACGGTCTTCGACGGCGACATCGGCCAGTTCGACTGCTTCGCCTTCTACACCTGCGGCAACCTCTTCGACCCCAAGTCCACCGACGGCTTCCCCCCCATGACCCCCGCCGGCAAGCAGAAGCTCCTCGACGCGGTGGCCGGGGGCAAGGGCTTTGTCGGCTTCCATTCCGCCTCCGACAGCTTCCACTCCAAGGGCAAGCAGTACGAGACCCAGACCGAAGTGGACCCCTACATCGCCATGCTAGGCGGCGAGTTCATCGTCCACGGCAGTCAGCAGAAGGCCACGATGAAGGTCGCCTCCCCGCACTTCCCCGGCATGGAGGGCGTGAAGGATTTCGCCTTGCTCGAAGAGTGGTACGCCCTGAAGAACTTCGCCAAGGACCTGCACGTCATCCTGGTCCAGGAGACGGAAGGGATGGTGGACGACTGCTACCAGCGCCCGCCCTTCCCGGCCACGTGGGCCCGCAAGCACGGCAAGGGCCGCGTCTACTTCACGTCGCTGGGCCACCGCGAGGATGTGTGGCTCAATCCGACCTGCCAGCAGATCATCCTGGGCGGATTCAACTGGGCGCTCGGCCACGCCGAGGCGGACCTGACGCCCAACATCGCCCAGGTCGCTCCGCACTCGGACCAGTTGAAGCGGTGAGGGATGAGGGGCGAGGGGCGAGGGTTCGGTGGCATGCCCGCGCTTGTCGCGGGCGTGTTCTACGCCTTCGACGCGACGCCCAATATCCCGAGCACCCGGATCATCTCGCCCCACACCTCGGTCCTGTGAGGGTGCAGGGCAATGAAATACAGGATCGAGCCGAACGCGGTCCCTGTAATGACTGCGATCGTGTGTAGTTTGCGCTTGAATACTGCGTAGTAGAGCGCGCTGGCCATGTACAGCGGATAGAGCGTCAGGACGTAAACCGGGGTCGGCTGCACCGCCAGGAAGTTCAGCAGAAATGCGATAATAGCCGTAATCGCAATGGCAATGCGTCCGTTTCGCTGATCTGCCGGCGGGAATTCGCCTGCAAGAACATGTTCCGTTCCGAACACCCGGAACACCGCGTAGGCAAGAAGGATGAAAGCGAGAGAAGGAGCCAGCACTTGGGCTCCCTCAAGCCGATCGGTGAAGTAGGAGCTCTCGTACAGCAAGCCCACGGAACCTGCCAGAATGGCGAACAAAATGCCCACTTGGGCAAAGAATGCCCAGTTCCGCCGCGCCACGGGACGATTGGGGTCCTGCGCAGTCGTGCCCGGTGCAGTGGTTTCTGCGAAGTCGTCGTTCGACATGGCCGTGCTCCTCAAGTGTTAGAAGAAGACTGCAAACCCGACGAGACTCAAAGACACCCCTGTGGTAAACCCAGCCAACTCGATCGACCTGAAACGGATCAGGTTGATGAACGTGGTGCAGAGCATTATGGATATGATCAGAAAAGGGAATACGGTATCAGAGAACCTGATTGGCATCGCAGTGTCAAAACCGTAGATGAAGGCGCCCGTGAGCACTATCCCGACTGCTATCAGGAAATGGGACCTGGATATGGCCTTAGCGGACGGTCTCCGTCTTCCTCGCCCGTCATCTTCCGACTCGAAAGCCAGGTAGTTCATGAAGATGACCGGTATCAACATCGCGAATAAGGCACGTATTACCTGTTCGGCGGTAGGTTCTCGAAGGACGAGTTCCCAGCCGAATACTGAGAAAGTGATCAATCCTCCGCCCAGGACGACAATGCCGGACAGCAATTCCAGCCGTTTCGACTGGTCCATTTCACGTTCCCGTTCATTTGCCCGTCGGCTCTTCCTTTCCCGCAATGGTCGGGAGATGAACGCCGATTGGAATGTTCACTGCGCAAAGGCACTTTGACGCTAATTCGCCGGCCGACCGTTGTCAAGGTTTGTCCCCGAAGTTTTCGGGAAGAGGGTGGCCCGGTCGCGGGGCCGGGTGGGAAGAGAGTCTGAGGGGGCGTGCTGGGCAAGAGTCTGTCCTGCCGCCCCTGTTGGAGGGGCGGAGAGGGCCGGTCTGGACCCGTATCTGCCGGTTTCCCCCTTGAGTCGGCGTCCGGGCACAGTAGAATTAACAGACTGACCAGTCCGTCAGCTATTTCCACCCGGAGCGGCGATCATGAAGATTGCGGCGAAGCGCAAGCGAGGACGCCCCGCCAGCGAGGCGATCCGCACTCGGCGTCGAGAGGAGATCCTCGACGCGGCGGCCAAGCTCTTTGCCCGCCACGGCTACGCCGATGCCAACACCCAATTGCTGGCCGACACCTTGGGCGTGGGCAAGGGGACGATCTACCGCTACTTCGCCACCAAGGAGGAACTCTTCCTGGCCGCCGTGGACCGCCTCATGCGGCGCCTGACCGAGGCCATCGACCAGGGCATGGCCGCGATAGAGGACCCGCTGGAGCGGATGTCCCAGGTCGTCCACACCTACCTGGCCTACTTCGACCAGCACCCGGAATTCGCGGAGCTCCTGATCCAGGAGCGGGCCCAGTTCAAGGACCGCAAGAAGCCGACCTACTTCGTCTACCGCGACGCCCGTGCGGAGCGGAACCGCAACGAGTTGCGGGCCTTGATCGAGCAGGGCCGGGTGCGCAACGTCCCGGCCGAACGGATCATGGACGTGATCGGCGACCTGCTGTACGGGACGATGTTCACCAACCACTTTGTGGGCCGGCGGCGCCCTTTGGGGCAGCAGGCGGAGGACGTGCTGGACATTGCCTTGTACGGCGTGCTAACCGACGAGGAACGGAAACGTACCAGAGGGGCGAGGGATGAGGGATGAGGGGCGAGAGCTCAGAGCCGGGCCGTGTCGGCCCGGTCCGGCCAGCGTAGCGGCGGGGCTTGCCCCGCGCGAGAACGAGCTGACCGGACGGCTGAATGAATTGAACCAGAGGCGAAACGCAACTCTTTCAGGTGTAGAATGGGCGGAAGCGATAGACGCACGGTTCGGTGGATCATCCTCGGCGGGATCGGCTTGGCGGTCCTGGCAGCGGTGGCCGCGATGGCCGGCCTCATTCCCCCATTTGCCAAGGCCCACGCCGACAAAGCTCAGACGCCCCAAGGGGCTGCCGTCTCAGCGCCGCGCGATCCTCTGAAGGTCACGGCGGAAAAAGTGAAGCTCCGAAAGGTGCAGCGCACCGTGCAGACGGTGGGCAGCTTCGCGGGCTATGAGGAGCTGACCATCACGGCCGAGGTCCAGGGCCGGGTGACAAAGGTCCATTTCGACATCGGCGACATCGTCCGGCCCGGGGACCTGCTCCTGGAAATCGCCCCCACGGACTACGAGCTGACCGTGCTCGAAGCCCGGACCGCCTTCGAGGCGGAGCTGGCCAAGCTGGTGCCGGAGAACGATAAGCGGCGGCCGCTGGTCGAGAAGCTGGCCGGGCTGGTGCGCGACGAGGATGCCCGCCGGACGCTGGCAGCCAAGTTTGCCAAGGAGGGTTCCTCCGCCCTTCTGGAACGGGCGATCCAGATCGTCGAGGACCTCCCCTCGGTAAAGCGGGCCGCGGAGCAGGAAAAGAACGCAGCGGCGCGCGTCAAACGCGCGGACGAGACCCGCAAGCAATCCAGAGGGGCGATCAGCGACGAGGAGATCGAACAGCGCGCGACCGACCACGAGATCGCCCGGGCAACGCGGCTCCAGGCGGTCATGGATGCCCAGACCACCTTGGCAATGGCGAGCTTCCGGCTGGCGACCCTGGGGGAAGCCGAGCAGAAACTCAAGTACACGCAGGTCGTGGTGCCTCATTCTCCGATGGCGGCCAAAGCGGCGACGGAGAAGATCATCGACGTTGTCGAGTACGCGGTATCTCGTCGCCGGGTCGATGAAGGCGAGATGGTGAAGGATTCGCCCAACGCCACCGCGGCCGTCTTCGACCTGGTGTTGGACAAGGTCCTCAAGTTCGACGGCACGGTGGTCGAGCAGCACGTCGGCAAGGTGAAGGTCGGCCAGAAGGTGGCCCTTCGCGTGGACGCCTATCCGGAGGAGGTCTTCTGGGGAACGATCAGCCGGATCAACCCGACCGTGGCCCGGGGCAGCCGCACGTTCCAGATCGAGGCGATCGTGCTCAACGCCCAGCGCAAGCTCAAGCCCGGCGGCTTTTCCAAGGGCGAAATCCAGACGCACGAGGACCCGGAAGCGAAGATCGTCCCCACCGAGGCGGTCATCGCCTTTGCCGGGTCCACGAAGGTCTTCGTGGTGCGCGAAGGGGCCAACGGGAAAGAGGCCCGCGCCGTGCCGGTCCGGCTGGGGGCCAGCGGCCCCGGTTGGACCGAAGTGATCGGCGACCTGGCCCCTGGCGCCGAGGTGATCACCACCCTGCCGGCTCAGTTGGTCGAAGGATCGCCGGTGCGGATGCGGAAGTGAGGGGGTGACGGGGTGACAAGGTGACGGGGTGAACGCTGACGAAGAATGCAAAATGAAGAGTGCAAAATGCAAAATGCAGAAGTGGCATACGCGTTTTGCATTTTGCCTTTTTCATTTTGCATTTTGCACTCATTCCCCGTCACGCCCTCACCCCCTCCTGACGAGCCTGGAATACTCGCAAAGCGCGTAACCTCCAAAGCAACCTTGTAGTCATGTCGATCTGGGACCTCTGCATCCGCCGGCCCGTTTTCACGCTGATGTTGGTCTCTGCGCCCATCGTGTTGGGCGTCATCGCGTATACGCGCATGGGCGTGGACCTCCTTCCCCGGGTGGACTTTCCGCTGGTGACCGTGACGACGACGCTCAAAGGAGCGAGCGTCGAGGAAATGGAGACCAGCGTCACCAAGCCGCTTGAAGAGATCATCAACACCGTCTCCGGCATCGACGAGCTCCGCTCCACCACCAAGGAAGGCATCTCCATGATCGTCGTCATGTTCGTGGTCGAGAAGAACCGCGACGTGGCGGCCCAGGAGGTCCGCGACAAGATCTCCACGATCTCTTACATGCTCCCCGTGGGCACCGACCCGCCGATCATCGACAAGCTCGACTTCAACGCCGCCCCCGTCATGGTGATCGCCGTCTCCGGCCCCCGGCCCATGCAGGAAATCACCGAGATCGCCCGCAAGCAGATCAAGGAGAACCTGGAAGGCACCCAGGGCGTCGGGGCCGTGATCCTGGTGGGCGGGCGCCAGCGCGCGGTCAACGTCTGTGTCAATACCGACAAGCTGACCGCCCACGGGCTGTCGATCGAGGAGGTGCGCCAGGCCCTCGTGCGGCAGAACCTGGAGCTTCCCGGCGGCCGCGTGGACCAGGGGGCCCAGGAGCTGGTGCTCCGCACCATGGGCCGCATCGAGACCACCCGGGGATTCGAGGAGCTGATCGTCGCCAACCGGGGCGAGCACCCGATCCGCATCAAGGACATCGGCCGGGTGGAGGATTCGTTTGAGGACCCGCGGGGATTGGCCCGGCTGGATGGCGAGAACGCCGTCAGCCTGGTCGTGCAAAAGCAGTCGGGGGCCAACACGGTCGAGGTGGTCAAGACGGTGCGCAATCGCCTGGAGCGCCTCCGCGAGGTCCTGCCCCCCGACATCAACACCTTCGTCGTCAAGGACCAGTCGAAGTTCATCGTGCGGTCGTTCGACGAAGTGCAGTTACACCTCGTCATTGCCGCGGTGCTCGTGGCCGGGACGATCATGCTCTTCCTGGGCGACTGGCGGACCACGATCATCGCCAGTCTGGCCATTCCCGCCTCGATCATCGCCACCTTCGCGTTCATGAAGGCGGTCGGCTACACCCTGGACAACATCACCATGCTCGGCCTGGTCCTGGCGATCGGCATCGTGATCGACGACGCGGTGGTGATCAACGAAAACGTCTTCCGCCACATGGAGGAATACCACCGCCCGGCCCGCGAGGCCGCCGCGGCCGGGACGCGGGAAATCGCCCTGGCGGTCTCCGCGACCACCATGTCGCTCCTGGTGATCTTTCTGCCGGTGGTGTTCATGGGCGGACGGATCGGCAAGTTCTTCAGCAGCTTCGGCGGGACGGTGGCCTTTGCGATCTTCATGAGCTGGTTCGTCTCGTTCACTCTGACGCCCATGCTCTGCTCCCGGTTCCTCAAGCTCAAGGGGGCCCACGGCGGGAGCAAGTCGAGCCGGCTCTGGCAGGGGATCGACGTGGGCTATGCCTGGATGCTCCGCTGGTCCCTGCGCCACCGCTGGGCGATCGTGCTCACCTGCGTCGGCCTGCTGGCGATCCTGCCCGTCCTCTTCCGCATCGTCGGCAAGGACTTCCTCCCCCGCGATGACCAGAGCGAGCTCGAAGTGGCCATCACCATGCCCGAAGGCTACACCCTGGACCGCGCCGACAAGCTCTTTGCCGAGCTCGAAGGCCGCTTGCGAGGGCTGCGCGGCGTCGAGAACGTCTTCACAACCATCGGCGATACGACCGGGCGCATGGTCCGCGGCCAGGGGGACGTGACCACGGGCACGATCTACGTGCGCATCGCCGACCTGGAAGGGCGGCAGCGCCAGTGGTACGACCCCACGTTCTGGATCAACGGCATCACCGGGAACGCGGAGAACGACGACCGCCACTACACGCAGTTCGACGTCCAGCGCGACGCCCGCGACATCATGAACGACTACCCCGAGCTCCGCGTCTCCGTGCAGGACGTCTCGATGGTCTCGGTCAGCGGCTTCCGCCAGTCGATGATCGAGCTGAACCTCCGCGGGCCGGACCTCGGCAAGCTGGGGGAGCTCTCCAACCGGGTCACGGACTACATGAAGGGGCAGCCGAGCTTCGTGGACGTGGACACGAGCCTCTCGCTCCGCAAGCCCGAATTGCGCGTCAAGATCGACCGCGAGCGGGCCTCCGACCTCGGCATCGCCGTGCAGACCATCGCCTCCACGCTCAACGTCCTGGTCGGCGGCGAGCCGGTCTCGAAGTACAAGGAGGGCAGCGAGCAGTACGACGTGTGGCTGCGGGCCGACCTCTCCTTCCGCGACCGCCAGCAGATGGTCGAGCGGTTGATGATCCCCTCGCCGAAGCCGGGGGCGGGCCTGGTGGAGCTCTCCAGCGTGGCCAGCCTCGACCCGGAAAAGGGCCCCAACACCATCGACCGCTACCGGATGCAGCGCCAAGTCGTGGTCACCGGCAACCTGGAAGGCGGCCGGGCCCTGGGCGACGCCGTCAATGAGCTCGACCAGTACGTCCAGTCGCTCGATGCCCCCGCCGATTATCACTGGGAGTTCAGCGCCCGGGCCAAGGCCATGGCCGAATCCAACCAGAACTTCCTTGTGGCCTTCGTCCTCAGCTTCATCTTCATGTACATGATCCTGGCGGCGCAGTTCGAGAGCTTCGTCCACCCGATCACCATCCTGCTGGCCCTGCCGCTGACGCTGCCGTTTGCCATCGTCTCGCTCTTGTTGCTTCGGACGAACTTGAACATCTACGCCATGTTCGGCCTTTTCATGCTCTTCGGGATCGTCAAGAAGAACGGCATTTTGCAGATCGACTACACCAACGTGCTCCGCGGCCGCGGCCTGCCGCGCGACAAGGCCATCATGGAGGCCAACCGCACCCGGCTCCGGCCCATCCTCATGACCACCGTGATGCTCATCGCCGCCATGATC
>CAYGZI010000153.1:0-10875 GCA_964354245.1 uncultured Planctomycetaceae bacterium | reverse complement strand
AGCCCCTAGTCCCCAGCCCCTGCCATGGACTTCTTCGATCCCCACATCCACATCGCTTCCCGACCCACCGATGACCTGGAGACCCTGGCCAAGCTGGGCTGCCGGGTCGTGGGAGAGCCGGCCTTCTGGATGGGCTACGACCGCTCGGGTGTCAACAGCTTCTACGATTACTTCCGGCAACTGACGGAATGGGAGCCCAAGCGGACCGCCCAGTACGGCATCCGCCACTATGCCTGGATCGGAGTGAACGCGAAGGAAGCGGAAAACGTCGCCTTCGCCCGGGAGGTCATCGCGGTCATCCCGGAGTTCCTCGATCGGCCCAACGTGCTGGGGATCGGCGAGATCGGCCTGAACAAGAACACCAAGAACGAGGTCGCCACGCTGGAGGCCCTCATCGACCTGGCCCTCACGCGCAAGGAGCAGATGCTCTTCCACACGCCCCACCTGGCCGACAAGTACCAGGGCACTCGCATGATCCTCGACCTGCTCGGCTCCGACTCCCGCGTGGACCGCAGCCGCGTGTGCATCGATCACTGCGAGGAGCACACGATCCGCCTGGCTCTGGACGAGGGCTACTGGGCCGGCATCACGCTCTACCCGACGACCAAGGCCACGCCCGAGCGGGCGGCCGACATGGTCGAGGTCTACGGCACGGAGCGGGTCCTGGTCAATTCGTCGGCCGACTGGGGCCCTTCGCGGCCCACGGCGGTTCCGGACTTCATCTTCGTCATGCGTCGCCGCGGCCACGGCGAAGCCCTGATCCGCAAGATCGTCTACGACAACCCGCTGGAGTTCTTCAGCCAGAGCCGGAACTTCCGGGGAAAGGATGAAGGATGAGGGATGAAGGATGAATAAGAAGGTACGAGACTTCATCCCTCATCCTTCATCCCTCATCCTTCATCATTTCTTCCGCGCCGGGGTAATCGTCAAGGTGATCGCCGCCTTCGTCACCGGCCCGGCCAGCTCGACGGCCCAGCGCGTGGGGATCCGCCCTTCGGGAAGGTCCTCTTGGATGCTCTCGGACCCGAGGCGGAAGAGCTTGGTCCCGGTTACGGCGATCAAGACCTTGACCGCCCCGGCTCCCTCGCCCACGAGAAGTGCGTCCCCCGGCCCGGGCTTCGCCTTGTCGAAAGTGATCAGGGCCGTCTCGAATGGCTGCGGCGAGGCGAACTCGACCTCGTCGGTCACGGTGAGGCTGCCCGCGCCCTCGCGCGAGAAGACGAAGGTCCGCTGGAGCTTCTTCAGGTCCTTCACGGCGTAGGCGGAGCTGATGTCCAGGACCAGGGTGTCGGCCTTGTCGGTACACTCGGTCTTCAGGACTTTGGCGGCGGCCTGGCGCCCGGTCTGCTGGAGCTGGCCGGCCACGCGCGGCACGGGGTGGCCGAACGAGTTGAGCACCTTGCTCTCGTAGCGCTGGCCGCTGAAGGTCCGCTTCGTGTAGACTTCCGAGCCGGGGTCCACCAGGGGCGTCTTCCCGCCGAGGGCCACCATAAACGAACCCACATCGTTGTGGTTGTGGTGCTCGGCGTTGTGGCCGCCCTTGAGCGCGACGCCCATGGCGTGCTGGGTTGTGGCCGGTCTCCCGACCGAGCCACCGCGCTGGGCGGGGTCAGGAGACCCGCGCCGATCAGTTCCCGGGGCAGGACGGCAAATAAGGATCCCCGCGTCGGCGAACCAGTCGCGCAGCTCTTCGCGCGGCGCCGTTGCGGCAGGCCGCTTGCCGGCGGAATTGGCAAACCCGAGGAGCCCCAGCTCCAAGAGATCGTTGGTCGGCCCGGGCGCCAAGAGCAGCCCCCGCGATTCAAGCTCCTTCCAGCCGAATCCGAATCGCAGGCTCACAAAGGCCATCAGGCGCACGTCCCCGCGCGAGCCGATGTGGCAGTCGGCAAAGGCCGGCGAGATGCCCGGCAGGATCTCGATCCGCCGCCCGAACTGGGCGATCCGGCGGACCTTGGGGTCTTCCCACAGGTCGAGCTTTCCGCCCGTGGCCTGGGCAATGCTCTCCGCCAGGACCATGAAGTTTCCGAAGCCGTAGTTCCAATAGCCGAGGCCCTCGGAGCAGTAGCCGTCGGGGGTGAAGCCGCTGAGGAAGTTCTGGACGTACTTCTCGGCCGAGGCGACGAAGAATGCGCGGCGCTGGCGGTCCTCGATCGCGGTCAAGGCCGCGCCGGTCACGCCGGCCAGGCAGACGGCGTTCCAGTTGTTCGTGGTGGTCAGCCACCCCAAGACCGGCTTGCGCTGGCGGACTGCGCCTTCAAAAGGCGTAAAGGTCCGCCGCTCCAACTCGCTCGCGAGCAGCTTGCGCGTCTCGTGACGGAGCTTCTCTCCGAGCCAGTAGTCGGCGGTTGCCAATAGCGAGGCCGTGGCCGCAGCCGACAGGTCGATGCCGACCAACTTGCCCTCGAAGTTCCTGAGATCGCCGTCGTGGGCAGGCAGGACCCAGGTCTTCTCGGCCAGGATCGCGCGCAGGCTCTCGTCGATTGCCGGCAGAAAGCGGCCCTTGTTCTCCAGGCATTCGGCCAGCACCAGCGTGGCAAACCGCGAGTGCCGCGAAGAGAAGACCCTCTGGTAGCGGTCGCGATTGCCGGTGCGGGAATAGTCCAGGTACAGGTCGTCGGGCAAATCGGGGATCGGCTCCTTCACCAGGCGCTCGGCACGCTGGAGGACCGCGCTAAAGCCCCGGGCCTGGGCCACCGCGGACCACGCCTGGCGATCCGATATCGTCGGGCCGGCGCCTTGCGGCCTCTCGGGCAGCATGTTGGCGATCTCAGCCACTCGGGCCGCATCGGGGCTGCCGTCGGCAGTCTTGGTCTTGGCTTTGCGCTTTGGCGTCGCACCGTCGGCCGTCGCGCTGACGAGAACCGCAATCGCTGCAACGAGAATCCACCATCGTCTGGTCATCGGCGTCACTCCACAAATCCAGAGACGCGCCGCGCAAGCGCGGCGGCTAAACGGCCAAGAAACGCCGGGCAAGCCCGGCCGCTACGCGTTTTCCTTGAGCCCCAAACTCTCAACAGCAACTCCCTCTTTGCTTCTCTTTGCGCCTTTGTCCCTTGGCGCCTTTGCGTGAAACCTCCCCTATCGCATCACGATCCCGAACTGCCGCAAGACCACGTCGAACACGTCCACGTCGGCCATCGCGTGGCTAGGCAGCACGCCCGGCACCGACGAAAGGATCACGCTTTGCTGGCTGCGGTCCACGGCCGGGGCCCCGTGCGAGCCCTTCACCAGCGCCGCGTCCAGCGGGATGCTCTTGGTGGCAAAGTCGAAGTGCAGCTCCACGGGATCGTACCCCGGCTTGCGGTGGATGTCCACGGTGCGGGCGAATTTCGGGGCCCGGTCGTCGGAGAGCCACCAGTAGTAGGCTTGCCAACTGTCGGGCGTGGAAACGAGGATCACCTCGCCGCTCCGCGGATGGTCGAGATGGTAGCGGGCCCGCTCGGCGCCCACGAGCACCTCGGCGATGCCGGGCCGGTTGCGGAACAGATTGGCCACGCGCCCGGCCACGGCTTCATCGCCGCCGGCAACGAAGACGTGCGCGAGCTGGTGATCCACCAGGGTCCACGCCTTGCTGGCGGCGGGGTCGAGGTGCTCGCCGTCTTCCTCCTCGCGCACGGCCAGTAGCCCGGCCTCGCGCAGAACGCGGTTGGGATACGCGACGCGGCGGACGTGTACGATGGCGTATTCGCCGGCCACGAGCACCAGCGGCAGAGCGCCGTACGCTTCCCGGAACTCGCCGGCAAAGCGGCCCAAGAGGCGGTCCAGGTCGGCCACGGCCGCATCGGCCTGGGTGCTCTCGGGGCCGTGGCGCTGGGCGTCGTAGTCCAAGTGCGGCAAGTAGATATAGAAGAAGTTGGGCCGCCACGTCTTAGCCGCCCAGACCGCCGACTCCAGGATCCACGCCGTCGATTTCACGTTGACCATCGGGCCCCAAAAGTTCACCAGCGGGAAATGGCCCAACTGGTCGCGCAGCGTGCCGTAAAGCTCGATCGGCCGCGTGTAGCACCAGAGCGACTCGGAGCCGTCGGGATTGTGGATCGGGGCGGGCGTGCAGATGTAATCCGCCTCGCAGCCCTTGCTGTGCAGGGGGAACCAGACCGCGCTGGTGAGCCCGGCCTCGTGGTGCGAGAGCAGGTCCCAAATCTGCGGCTTCTCGATGCACTCGTTGGGCGACGTCCACATCTCCACCTGGCCGCGGTCGCGCCAATAGAAACCGTTGGCCACCACGCCGTGGACGTTTGGAAGCCTGCCCGTGGTCATGTTGGCCTGCACCGGGCAAGTCACGCACGGGAAGCTGGGCACCAGGTCGGCGATCTGGCCGCCGGCCATCAGCTCGCGGAGGTGCGGCATCACGGCCACGTCCTTTTCGCGCAGGCCCGGGACCGACAACAAGACCACGTATTCAGCATGTTCAGCCATGCGACGACGACAACCTTTCCATCGGTGGGTTGAGAAACTCGAAGGCCCGGCGGGCCGCCTCCGGGGCCTCGCGGCTGTGGCGGCTCAGCTCGACGTGGACGCCCCCTTGATACCCGAGTTGGGCCAGGGCCTGCAAGACCCCGGCAAAATCGACCTCGCCTTCGCCGAACATCAGGTGCTCGTGGACGCCGCACCGCATGTCCTCGACGTGGACGCTGGCCAGACGCGAGGCATAGCGGCGGATGTACACCGCGATCGGCAATTCGCCCTGGCACTGGAGGTGGCCCACGTCCAGCGTGAGCCGCAAGCTCGGGGCATCGACCGCCCGGAGCAGCTCTTCGTAGCGGGCCATCGAGTCGATGAGCATCCCCGGCTCGGGCTCAAAGCCGATGACGACTCCCCGCGATGCCGCGTATTCCAGCACGTCCCTGAGCCCCCGGACGAGCCACTCGGTCGCCAAGTCGCGGGGGACCAGTGGCTCCGCAGCACCCGACCAGAGCGAAACGCAGTCGCTCTCAAGCTCCACGGCACAGCGCACGGCGTGTTTGTAGAACTCGATCCGCCGGGAGCGGGCCGATGGGTCGGAGGAGACGAGCGTGGGCTCGTGCTTGCGCCGCGGGTCCAAGAGGAACCGCGCCCCGGTCTCGATAGCCGATCTCATGCCCAGGGTGCGCAACATGCGGCGGACCTTCTGCAACTGGCCGGGAGTCTCCGGGCGATCCGGCGCGAGCGCCCCGTGGTCGATGGTGATCGCCACGCTCCGGTAGCCGATCTCGCCCAAGAGGACGATCGCGTCCAGGAGGTCGTGGTGGGCAAAGCCGTTGGTGTTGTAGCCGAGATTCACGTCGAGTATATCCACCGCCCCAGCATCGCCGCCGGCAAGAGGAACAAGAGCACGATCGCCGCCTGGCCCACGTCCCGCACGACGTAGCAGACCGCCGCGTCGAAGATCACCAGCGACAGGATGCAGTGTGTTACCGTCACGCGGACCTGCTCCGGGAATGGCTCGAACACCACCTGGAGCAGCCGCAGGGCCGCGAACGCACCGAGGACGCCCAAGAGGAGATACCAGCGATAGGGCTCCGCTCCCGGGATGAGCGTCGGGATCGGCTCCTCCACCACCAACGGGAGCGGCACCAACAGTCCGATCCCTGCCAAAATGACGACCGTGGCCAGGGCCAGTTGCCATCGGCTGCTCTGGCGGGCTTCGCTGGTGGCCAGCAGCGTGACGCCGGCGATGTACGTGCCGATTGCCGCGGCGACCAGCCAGTGCTCTTGGGCCCACGCAGTCGGCAGCAGGCTCATGCCCAAGAGCACGTTCAGCGTGCGGCAGGCTCCCATAGCGATCGGGCCCAGCGGCGTGCGCTTCAGCAGACCGTCGTAGAGCACGATGCACCCGGCCACCGCCAGCCCGACAATCGCCGGGCGCCACGCGGTCGCAAGCACCGCCGCCGAGCACGCCATCGCGGCCCCAGCGATCAGCAGTCCCCACCCGACCCGCCCGGCCGCCGCCGCCGAGACGCGGCCCGAGGGGATCGGCCGGTCGGGCCGCTCGCGGGCATCGACCTCCCGGTCGAACAGGTCGTTGAGCGCAACCCCAGCGGCGTAGAGGCAGCCCGAGGCCGCCAGCAGCAGGCCCAGGACCCAGCCGTCGCGCGGTCCGAAGCTCTCGTGCGTGAAGAGGAAGCCCATGGTCACGTCGGCCAGGGCGGTGAAGATATTCGGCAGGCGGACCAGCTCCAGGTAGGCCCTTAGCCGGGAGGTCGCGCCCGGGTCTTGGGTTTGGCTAGCCATCATGCGAACCGCCTCCCAACTCAATGCAGCGGCAAACAGGGCGGGCCAGTGAGAAATGAGAAATGAGAAGTGCAAAGTGCAAAATGGAAAACGATGGTCCGCTCGCCAATCTGCACTTTGCACTTCTCATTTCTCACTTCTCATTCCTGGCTTCTCACTTTGACAAGGTATTCCTTCGCTTCCCGGCCGGCGGCATCCGGATTGTCGATGTAAGGGTACAGCTCCACCGTGATCCAGCCATCATAGCCGGTCGCCGCGATCTCGCGAAGCACGGCCGCCAGGTCGATCGCCCCGCGGCCGGGGATCAGGTGGCGGTGCTCGCGGTTGGCGGCGATGTCCTCGATGTGATAGTGCTTGGTGTGCGGGGCCATGCGGGCGATCCAGTCCTGCGGGTCCTGGCCCACACAATAGGCATGACCGATGTCGAAGTTCAGCCCGACCCAGGGCGAGCCGATCCGGCCGGAAAACTCCAGGTACTGCTCGAACCGCTCGATAAGGAGCCCAGGCTCCGGCTCGATCAGGAGGAAGACCTCCAGACGCTCGGCCAATTCGACGCAGGGCATCAGCTCGTCGTAGAAGACCTTGGCGCCCTCGGCCCACGATTGCCCCGGCCCCAGCGGCCCGCCCGGCTCGGTCTGGATCGACCGGGCCCCCAGATCCTTGGCCAACTGGAGGGCCCGCTTGGTGTGCTCGCGGCGGATGGCCCGGTAGTGCGGATCGGGCTCGATCCAAGACGGGTGCCAGTACGGCTGGCGCGGATCGGCCACGGCGTTCATCATGAACGCGTTGACGTTCGAGATCGCCAGGTTGTGTCGGCTGAGACAATCGCGGATCGACTGCTTCTGCTCGTCCAGCAGCCCGGCTGGCCAGGCGTGGGGCACGTCGGCCAGTAGCTCTAGGCCGCGATAGCCCAATGCGGCGATCCGGCGGATGGTTTCCTCCGCGGAAAAACGCATGTATGCGTTTGAACTGAAGGCCAGGTGCATGGGAGAGAGCAGACGGCAGTACGCAGCGGGCAGTGGGACTAAGTTTGGGCGACGCTGAAAGCCACAATAGCTTGGATTGCAGACGCCTGCGTCCCGAAGGGACGATAGACAATAGCCAGGGGCGTGAGCCCCTGGTACGCGGTGCAACAACTCCGGGCAGCCCCGGCAGGGGCGACAGAATACGCCATCCGTTCTGCCGCCCCTCCGGGGCTAGCCGGCGGAAAACGCTCCAATCCCAGGGGCTTACGCCCCTGGCTACTGTCGCCGCTTCGCGGCTTAATCGCCCTGAAGCATTCAACTTGTCGTTGCTCGGCCAGTCAAACACGGTATCGTTGCGCGGTACGCCGTCGACCGCGGGTAAGCAGTCAGCGCGGCCGGTCTCAGAAGTTGAAGAACACGCCTACGTTTTCACGCCCGTTGCGGGTCAGAAGGGCCTTGACGGTTTCCGGAGCGACGCTGTCCTTGAGGAAATGAACCGACATGTCGCAGAGTACCAAGTTCGCCCCGCCGCGGTGTCTGCTTCGGATTCCGATGGCGTTGGCGTCGTTGATCTTGAAACTCATCTCGTCGAACTTCAGGTCCCGCGGCTCCATCCAGTGGATCCCGGAATCCGATATCTCGACGATCATGATCGTATAGGAGATTCCGTCAGTGAAGTCCTCTTCCCTCGTCGAGGTCGGACCGTCCGAGATCGTCCGCGGCCCTACGACCATCACGTAGCTGGTGTCCCACTTGTCCGAGTTGCGGTCGCTGAGGCAATGGAAAATGGGGTAGTTGGGGTCCATGCCGTGAGGTATGCCGTGGGCCAGGGCGCGATTGTGCGGGCTGTTCCAGGGCTCATCGAACCGGTAGCGGTCAGTGAATTCGCGGTTTTCTATGAACGGCATGATGAGCACGCGCCAACTGTGCATCGGGCGGCCGTCCTTGTCGGCAATGTAGGCTGGCGGGAAGCAGCCGTACACGTCGTGGTAGCACTGCATCGCGCCTGCAATCATCTTGAGCGTGCCCGCACAGGCCGAGCTTCGCGCCCCTTCTTTGGCGTCTTCAACGCCCCACCACAACAGGCTCCCCCCAATCACAAGCCCTGTGCCAACCACCAGGGCACAGCCCCAGTTTCGCCGGGGAGTCTCCTCCGGAGGGCTTTCGGGCGCATCGTCATTCATCCGTCACCCCCAATACTTAACCCGGCGGACGGCTGCAACCAAACGGCGGGCAAGCCCGCCCGCTACGCGACATAGTGTACACAATCCAATGAGCCGAAGGCTCGCAAGACGCTAATCCCCAATCCCTTCTCAACTGCTTGCACTACGATAACTCCCCAGCGCCCGGTTGAATACCCAGCGGGAGGCCAGCAGGCTCGCTGCCGCGGCCAGCAGGGCAAAGGCAGGCAGGAGCCACTCGGTCAGCGACTGCGGCGCAAGCGAACGGACAAGGAGCCGCGCGGGCACGTTCACGACCACGAGCACCGGGATGATAAACGTGAAGAACCACCTAAGCGGCGTGCCGATCGGCCCGCTGTAGATCTCCATCGGGTATCGGGCGAAGTTGGTGATGTAGAACCAGAAGTCGAAGAGGTTCTGGTTGCGCCCCAGCCACACGCTGGACGCGGCCATGGCGATCATCAGCGAGTAGAGGATGCTCACCCCGCAGGCCACGTAGAGCGGGTAGAGCAGGACCTCGACCGGCCCCGGGACGTAGCCGAGCTGAAAGAGGCTGTAGACCAAGAGCACGAGCCCGAAAACGAAGTTCCCGGCCGACGACCAGTCGATGCGCTGGAGCGAGACGAGGAACTGGGTGTCGATCGGTTTCAAGAGGGCGAAATCGAGGCCGCCGGTGCGGATCAGCTCGTTAAACTCGTCGGCATTGGTCATGAAGAGGGTTTCCACGGTGCTGTTGATCAGCAGGCCCGTGGACAAGAAGAGGAAGAACTCCCACTTGCCCCAGCCCGTGCCGATCATCCCCGTGTACTGAAAGATGAGGAGGTAGAAGGCCAGGTTGATCGCCACCCAGGAGAGCGAGGTGATTGTCTCCAGGATGAAGTTGGTGCGGAAGGTCATGTTGCGCACGAGGCTGTTGCGTGCGAAGGTGCGGAAGACGCGGAGGTAGGAAGGATGGTCGGTCATGGGGAGATAATGCAAATTGAAAATTGAAAATTGAAAATTTGAGATTTTCAATTTGCAATTTGCAGTTCTCTTCTATCCTCCAAACCCACTGTATTGGCGGACGCCGAGGCGGAAGGTCGTCCGGGCCGCGGCGATGAAGAGCACGACATAGGCCAGCTCGAGGGTCAGCCCGAAGGCGAGCTCGTGCCCGGTGATCTTGCCCAGGAAGACCGCCGAGGGGAAATAAGCGAGGTACTGGAAGGGGAGCAGGCGCACCAACACGCCCCAGACGCCCGGCAGCATGTCGATGGGGAACATGTGGCCGGAGAAGAAAAAGTTCATGAGCATGTAGATCCAGAGGAGCGACGTGACTTCCAGAAACCAGAAGCCGATCATGCCGATGGTGGCTTCGAGGAAGAAGCCCAAGAGGAACGACATCACCAGCGACGCGAGGTAGGCGGCCATCGTCGTCGCGTCCGGCCACCCGCCGAAGTAGCCCCGGCAGAGCCAGAAGACCAAGGCGAAAGGCAGCACCGCCACGAGGTAATAGACCAGCTTGTGGGCCGTGCGGTAGAGGAGCAGGAAGCCGAGCATGTCGATGGGCTGGATGAGGTACTTTTTGACGGTGCCGCTGCGGATGTCGCGGGCGATGCCCGAGGCCAGGCCGGGCATGGAGGAAAACGCCCGGCTGATCATGGTGAGGAGGTAGTAGGCGATGAAATTGTCGTAGGAGTAGCCGGCGACGGAGACCGCGCCGGCGGCGGCGGTGCTATCGGCGGCGCGGATCGCGGAGAAGACGGCGCCCCAGAGGAAGATCTGGGTGACGATGGGCAGGAAGCGCATGAGGGTGCCCAGCGCGAAGTCGCCGCGGTAGACGAGGCGCTCTTCGATGCTGATGCGGAGGATGGTGAGCCAAGGGGAAAAGGATGAAGGATGAGGGATGGAAGACAAGGATGAAGGATGAGGGATGGAAGACAAGGATGAGGGATGAGGGATGAGGGATGAAGACAAGGATGAAGGATGAGGGATGACGGATGAAGGCTGATCCTTCAACGCTTGCTCCTGCGGTTTAACGTCCTCTTGGCCCTTCTTCATCCTTCATCCCTCATCCTTCATCCTTTCCCTCATCCCTCGCCCGTCCATGGCAAACACTTCTGCGATCACCTGTTCCAGGGGCGGGTCTTCGACGCTGACGTCCTCGACCGTATGGGCGGCCAGGATGCTGCTGAGCACCTGGGGCACCACGCTGCGGTCCACGCGGAGCCTTACGCGTGGCGGCTCGGCCTGGAGCACCTCGCCGTAGCGGGCCAGATCGGCGGCCGGCACCTGGCCATTGCTCATTTGCAGCGAGATGATCTTTTGGCCGCCGAAGCGGTCGATGATCCCGGCCAGCGAGCCGTCGTAAATGATCCGGCCCAACGAGATGATCACCACGCGGCGGCACAGGGCGGCCACGTCCTTCATGTAATGGCTGGTCAGAAGGATCGTGACCCGCCGCGCCTCCTGATAATGGCGAAGGAAGCCCTGCACGTTGTACTGGGCAACCACGTCCAGCCCGATGGTCGGCTCGTCCA
>CAYGZI010000152.1:0-10927 GCA_964354245.1 uncultured Planctomycetaceae bacterium | reverse complement strand
AACCGAACGTAACTCCTTTGCTACCAACAAACCGACCCGCGCAACAGCGTAACTTAGGCTAGGGGCCCGACGCGCCCCGTTCGACAAGAAGCTCGTAGGACGGATTGCCAGTCCGTCCCACAGAATTGCGCATCCGTCCTATCTCGCCCAGGGACGGCCGCAAGGCGATAGTCGCCTCCGGGACTCGGAGTCATTCCCCTTTATAGGGAGCCAGTCCCCTTCTCTCGGGAGCTAATCCCATTCAGGCGGAAGCCAGTCCCCTTTCTCCGCACGGGGTGTGGGCGTTAGACTTGGGGTACCCTCCCTGAGACTGCGCAGATTGCCGGAAAGGACGCTCTTGTGCCCGACGTGCCCGCCGAACGCGTCTTGGTCGTGCCGACCGAGCTGTTACACCGCCTGGGCTACTTCCAAGGCTTCACCCGGGACGTGGACCGGTACCTGGAGGACCTGCTGAGCACGGAGCACGTCAGCTTCCGGCCCAGGCCGGAGGTAGAGCAAGACCCCGCCTTCAAGCAACTGATCCCCTATGTGATCTTCTGCCACAGGGACCCGCAGGGGCGTCAGACGGTCTTTCAATACACGCGGGGTACCGGCCAGGGCGAGGGCCGGCTTCACCGCAAGCGGAGCATCGGGATCGGCGGGCATATCTCCATGGTTGACTCCACACTCGACCCCTATCGCGCCGGCATGAAGCGGGAACTCGATGAGGAGGTCTTCATCGACACGCCCTACACGGACCGGTGCGCGGGGCTGATCAACGACGACCTGACCGAGGTGGGCCGCGTACACCTCGGCGTGGTCCACTGCTTCGATGTGGAGCGGCCCGCCGTCCGCCCCCGCGAGCCGGACATCCTGGAAAGCGCTTTCCAGCCGGTCGAAGAAATCCTTCCAAACCTCGCGGAGTTTGAAAGCTGGTCGCAGATTTGCCTGGAGGCGTTGTTCAGGTAGGTGGTAGATGGCATATTCCATGTAGGGCTTGTTCCCCATATTCCACCTACCACATGCCACCTACCACATGCCACCTACCACATCCACGTTCACGTGTCCATGATCTCTCCTCCCATCTACATGGACCACCACGCCACCACCCGCGTCGATCCGCGCGTGGTCGAGGCCATGCTCCCGTTTCTGACCGAGACCTACGGAAACCCGGCCAGCACCACGCACTCCTTCGGCTGGGAGGCCAAGGCCGCCGTGGATGCGGCCCGCGAGTCGATTGCCGCAGGCATCGGGGCCCAGGCCAAGGAGGTCTACTTCACCAGCGGCGCCACGGAGAGCAACAACCTCGCTCTGTTGGGCGCGGCCGAGCGGGCGGCTGTGGAGGGAACTCCACAGCGGGGAAGCCATCTGATCGGCGTCGTCACGGAGCATCCTTCGGTGCTCGATCCACTGGAGAGGCTCGGGCGGCGCGGCTATCGGGTCACGCTGCTGGGCGTCCAACAAGCCCCGGGCCCGGAGGCCGGCCTGATCCGGCCCGAGCAGGTGGCCGAGGCCATCGGCGAGCGCACGATCCTGGTCTCGGTAATGCTGGCCAACAACGAGATCGGCGCGATCCAGCCGCTCGAAGAGATCGGCCGCGTCTGCCGCCAGCGCGGCGTGCTCCTGCACACCGACGCCACGCAGGCCGTGGGCAAGATTCCGGTCGACGTCGGTCGCCTCGGCGTGGACCTGATGAGCTTCACGGCGCACAAGATGTACGGCCCGAAAGGGGTCGGGGCGCTTTACGTGCGGCGCCGCTCGCCGCCGATCCGCCTGGAGCCGCTGATCCACGGCGGCGGCCACGAGCGCGGCCTGCGGAGCGGAACGCTCAACGTGCCCGGAATCGTCGGTTTCGCCCGGGCCTTGCAGCTCTGCCTGGAGGAGATGCCCCAAGAGACGGTCCGGCTGCGGGCCTTGCGTGACCGGCTCTACCAGGGATTGACGGCCGCTCTGCCGGATGCGGTGCTCAACGGCCCGGCGCTCGCGCCGCCCGAGTGGCGCCTGCCGGGCAACTTGAACGTCAGTTTTGCCGGCGTGGAGGGCGAGACGCTCCTGTTGAACATGAAGGACCTGGCCGTCAGCACCGGGAGTGCGTGTACTTCCGCCAACCCCGAGCCGAGCCACGTGTTGCGGGCGTTGGGGCTGTCGGACCCGATGGTCCACGGAAGCCTCCGTTTTGGGCTGGGGCGGCCGAACACGGAGGAGGAGGTGGAGTTCGCCATCGGGCGGGTGAGCGAGACGGTCAAGCGGCTTCGCCTGATGCCGATCTTCCCCGGGGGGGTGCCCGGCGGTTGACGGCCGCTGCGTTGGGGCAGCAGTTACACTCCGTCGGGAAAACCTGACGGTGGCATGTGCATCGTGAGGAGAGAACCGGGAATCGGCCCATACACTCCCCTTGAAGTATACCATCTAATGGTATAATATCTTGGATTCGACATTTGCTCGCGCGGCCCAAAGGTTGGAGGCATTGGGGGGAGGGAATGGCAAAGAATCGACGCCGGCATCAGCACGTTGCGCTGAAGTACCCGCGGCATGCACTGTCTCCCGAAGATCTGCTGCACTTCATCGAGACAACGGTTTTCACGAACGCATGGGAGGAGCTAGGGCTGGACGATGAAGAAGATCATCGAGGGGCTGAAGGAGTTCACGGAGGCCCTTGAGAACGACGAGCGGATTGCGGAGAAGTTCACCTGCCGCAAGGTAACGCTCGACTTGCTTCCGGTACCCTATAGTCCCAAAACCGTCAAGTCGACCCGCAAGCTCTTGATGGTCAGCCAAGGCGTATTCGCTCAGTTTCTTGGCGTCTCTGTCAAGACCGTTCGTGCGTGGGAACAAGGCAGAACGGTGGTCGGCGATATGGCATGCCGATTTATGGATGAGATTCAAAGAAACCCTGAGTACTGGCGTAAGCGATTGCGTGAGTCAATCAGGGTCAAGGAAGGATGCTAGGCGTACCCACCGCCAAGAAATGTGAGCCCCGAGTCCACTACCTTCCTGGAATGAGGGTTGGCCAGTCTCCCGCTTCGGCGTATCATGAGATGGGAGGGGCAATGCCGATCTCGCAACACAGAGGGAGCCTATCCTACCCATGGCAGTGACCTTGACCGAGGCGGCCGCCGGCGAAGTCCGGCGGATCATGGAGTCGCAGAGCGCAGAACCCAACACCGTGCTCCGCATGGGCGTCGCCGGCGGCGGGTGCAGCGGCTTGCAGTATTCGCTCGGGTTCGACACGCAGTTCGATCCTAAGCTCGATTCCCGCTTCGACCATCACGGCGTCTCGCTGGTGACCCGAAAGAAGTTCGCCCTGCACCTGGACGGCACCACTATCGACTTCCAGGACGGCCCGCTGGGACGCGGATTCACGATCGACAATCCGACCTATGCCCAGGGCGGCGGGTGTCCGGGCTGCGGCGGACATTGAGGCAGCGTGCGGTCGGGTCGTCGCGGTCATCGACGGCTCTCGACCCCGAACTCGCCATAAGAGGCGGCCACTTCAAACCCCAGCGACGCGTAGCATCGCAGGGCCGCGCGGTTGTCCGACTTGACGTTCAGCCCGACGTGGTCCACCTCCCCGCGCAGCGACCGGCAGAGCCCTGCCGTCACGCGCCTGGCGTACCCCCTGTTCCTCCACGAAGGCCGGGTCGCGACGTTGCCCAGGGCCGCCACGCGGTACCGCGGCGAGTACACGTGGACTCCCGCCACGCTCACCAGCTCGTTCCCCTCGCGCAATCCGAAGTACTGGTTGGTCTGGAGCATGCGCGGGTCGAACCACGTGTCCGGGTAGCTCGCCTTGTAGAACTCAAGGATCTCGTCCAGGTCCGCCGCGCCGAGGCGGACCACCCCCCGGCACTCGGCGCCATCCAGGCGGCTTGCGTCGCGCAGGGCCATCTTGTAGTGCGCTCCGTGGGACCGGACGACGTGCGAGCTTTCCAGCACGGTCTCCAGGCCCGGACTGAGATGGGCATAGAACCGCCCCGGCAGGATTGCCTTGAGCGATTCCAGGAGTTCGCCGGTCGCGCCGGCCTGCTCGGAGAGTGCCACGAGCGTAGGCCCCGACGGCGCCAAGTAGAGCAGGGCCACCGCGGCAAGGCCCTCGCCCGTGAGCCCGCCGTACCAGATCGTCTGCGGCCAGAAGAAATCGTCCAGGTCGCCGATGCTGTAGAGGTGGAGGTAGACGTTGGTGCGGAGAAACCGCTCGATTTCGCTCTTGTCGTGCAAAGAGACCAGTCTCACGGCCGGATTCTCCGCGTGCGGCGGCGCCGGCGTCTTGCCGGTGCCCGCGTTTCCCCCGCAGCTACGCTTCTACGCCTCGCGGTGGGGTTCGTCAACCCCTGTTGCTTCCGCCGGCAAGCCTTCCAGCCCGCCGGCGCAGCGGTAAACCCCGACGGATTCTCCGCGCGTGCCAGTCAGAGAAACCCTGCCTTCTGCAACTGGTGTGCCATTGCTCCGTCGGGGAGCAGTGCCGCCCGCGCGCCGCTCTTTTCGGCCGCAGAATCCGCCGGAAATCGCCGCGTTTTGCCCGACCGGAACCGGCCGCACGGCGTCGTCTCCTCACGCGAAAATCTTGAGGAAAACCGGTTGACTTCTTGGCCTCGCCGGGTATAAGCTTGAGGCTGGAGGACGAACCATCGCGGCGAAGTGCCCGTCACTCCGGCAGCCAACTCCGCACGTTGGGAGGCTCGACGATGAGCGGCCTGGGCCATCGAAGTTGGAAGGGGTGGGTCTTGGTGCCGGCGACGCGGCTGGCCCGATCCGGGCCTGTCTTTGGGGCGCTCGGCCGTCAACTGAGCGCCCTAGACCGACGACGGCGGTTGGTTCGGCAGCAACAACTTCTCAGCGGCGCGGCAGGCTAGCGGGCTCGTCCGCCTTATCCGTCCCGGCCGCGTTCGCCCCGGTAGAAAGGAGGCCACACACACGCGACGTTTCCCTTGGGTGTTCATCCGTATCGTAAACCCTTAGCTTCCGAAGGAGTGTTCTGTCGTAAATTCTTCGCGATCGATAACGGGCGGGCTTGCCGCCTTGGGACGAGTCGCCGATCCTCGCGCCGGTTCAGCAGGGTCCTGAACGCCGAGAACAATGACGTGCTGTTGCACGTGGTCCGTCCCCCGTGGCAAGCCCGTTCCCCTTTTCTTGTCCGCGTCTAAGGACCCTTGCGCAGCGCCGCCAGATCGAGATTGGCAAAGGGCCAATCCTTGTCCGAAAGCCCCTGTTGCGGGCTCGGCCAGCACATTTCGTCGGACCAGGAGACGTCGATCGCCCGTTTCTTCTGGACTTCCGCTTTCACCAGCTCGACCAATTTGGCGTCGAGCGCGAGATCGGCGGTGCGGCGCGAAGCCGACTCCTTGATCCGCTTCCGGCCAAAGTCCAGTTTGACCGGGGTTCCCGGCCCGTCGGGCGGAATGAGAATCGCCATACCCTCTTGCTGCGTGAAATGAAACACCAGCAGGGTAAGGTTGGGCTGGCGCAGGCGGTCTTGGCCCTTTTCAGCGCGCGACGCGAGGACGTAGCGCGCGACCCGCTTGAGGTCGCTCGTGCCAATGGCGCGGATGGCCAGGTCGTAGTAGCGCCGCAGATAAGGGAGCATCTGGTCGGGCCAACGGAAGGCCGGCAGGAGCCGGTCGAGATAGTCCACGTCCCTGCGCACCACCTGGACCGGACCGGGCGCCGGCTCGGAGCCGATGAGCAATTCCGCAGCCAGAAGCTGCAATTCCTGCGTCTCGCGGCGGTGCCGGTCCGTGTAGTTGGGGCTCAGGTCGAATTGATCCAGGAACCGCCGCAGGCCGTTGGCCAACCAGACGCCCAGGACGACGATCGCGACCGCGCCGAGCGCCGCCGCCACTTTCGCCCACGTCCCGCTGTACCACGGCACGCGCGGCCGGCGCACGCCGGAAAGCCGCACCTTCTGGCCAGACCGCTTAGAGACCTTCTCGCGCGTGTCCACGTGGGAACTTTTGATGGCCGGGTCGGACACAACGCCCCGCTGCCCCGGCCGCGTCCCGCGCGAAATCGCAGACAGCTCCTCCGCATCGGCCAGCGGCCCGACCGCGTCGGCCAGCTCCCCCGGCGTCGCAAAACGCCCCTCCGGCTCCTTGGCCAGCACGTGGCGGAAGATTTCGTCCAGTTCCTCCGGGCAATCCTCGCGCAGGGCAGCGAGCGACGGGATCGGCGCGACCGCATGGGCCATGAGCTTCTTGCGGGGCGTGTCGTAGGCCGCACCAGAAAGTGCGTCCCGTCCTCTTCGCCGGCATTGTAGGCCCGGACGATGTTGGGGTGCTCCAGCGCGCCGATCGACTGCATCTCCCGGCGGAAGCGGGAGACCGCCTGCCGGTCGTCGAGGAACCGCTTGGGCAGGACCTTCAAGGCGACGATCTGGTTCAGGAGCACCTGCCGCGCCTTGTACACCACCCCCATGCCCCCCTGCCCCAGCTCCTCCAGCAATTCGTAATTGCCCAGGCGCTTGGGCCGGGCGGCCTTGCCCATGACCGCGTCGATCAGGTGGGGATGGTTGGGAAACCGCTGGTGGTATTCGTCCGCCCGGAGCGTCTCGCCGTCCTTCTGCCGCAGGTCCACCTCGATTTCCAATAGCTCGGCCAGCAGCTTCTCCCGCTGGCCTTGCGGGCCGGCATCGAGGTACTCTTCCAGGCGCGGGCGGCGGCCCGAGCGCCAAGCCGCCTCGAAGCGGTCGCAGACCACGTCGAGCTGCCCGGAGAGCGACAGTTGCGGCTGCGTTGGGTCCGGCCCGCCGGTGTCGTTCATGGCCTGGCCCTCATCCCGCGGCAGAAGCTGTGCATCGCGCTGAGGGCCACGTCCTCTTCGTCCTGCGCGCGGCGCAGCAGGCCGTCGAGCTTTCGGCGGGCGTAGCGCACGAGCCTCTCGAAATACCGGTCCCAGATCACCTGGGCGGCCCGCGGATCGCCGGAACTGAGCTTCGCCAGCCAGGGCGTGATCTCTTCGGTCATCATGGCGGCGTCCCCTCCCGGGCGGAGCGTCTATGGGCCGAGCCCAGACCTACCCCCCATGTTAGCAAGCCGGGAGGGCCCTGTCGAGCCACCACAAGGAGGACAGACATTCTTGTCTGTCAGCCAGGACAGGCAAGAATGTCTGTCCTCCTGTCCTACCGCTCCGCCCGGCGCAGGGCCGCGCGCAGCGAGTCGGCCGTCTGCGCTCCGACCAGGCGCTGGTTCTGGACCCAAATCACCGGCAATCCGGGCAGGGCCCCGGACCGCGACGTAGAGTATCGAGAGGGCCCGAGTAGGCCGGTGGGGGCGATAACCGACGAACCTTCTTCGAGGAGGACCCGCGGTGAGCATTCTCCACGAGCTGCGAGCCTCCGTCCTGGCGGACGGAGAGATCGACGACTCCGAGGTGGCGTCGATCCGAGAGTACCTTTACCGGGACGAGAAATTCGACCTGGACGACGTCAAAGCGCTGGTCGAGCTCTACTGCGAGGCCCGGCGGCGCTCCGGGCCATTCGACGACCTGTTCTTCGAGGTCCTGGAGCAGGTTATCCTCGCCGACGGCGAGGTCCAGCCGAGCGAGCAGTTCTATCTCTTGAAGATGCTCTACTCCGACCGCGAGGTGCGGCCGCGCGAGAAGGAGTTCCTTCTGAAACTCCGCCGCACGGCCAAGCACACCACGCTGCAGTTCGACGCGCTCTGCGACGAGGCCCTTCAGGCCCATCCCACCGCGTGGGACGTGGGCGGACGGTAGGGCGAATTGGTGGTCGGCCGGCCCCGTCGGGCAGGTTGGCAACCTGCCCCACGCGATGACGGATTGACCATCCGCTCACTCTCCGGTGCCCATCGCCCGGCTCGTCTCGCGGACCGCGGCGATCATGGCCCGCACGTTCTCCACCGGCGCGTCGCGGGGATTCATCTCGCCGGTATTGAAGAGATAGCCGCCCCGGGAGTAGCCGATCCGCACGATCCGCTCCGCCTCCCGGGCGACCTCGTCCGGCGTGCCGCGATAGAGGACCTCGATCGGGTCGAGATTGCCGCTTGTGCAGCACTTGCCGCCCAGCGCTACCATCGCCTCGCCGATGTCCGCCCCGGGCCCGCAATTGATGATGTCGGCCCCGGTCTCGACCTCGGCGAGAAGGTAGGGGACGAGGATCTCGCTGTTGTGCAGGTGGACGATCGCGCCGCACTCGTGGGCCCGCCCGACGAGTCGCTTGCACGGGTCCAGCGCAAAGCGGCGGTATTGGTCCAGCGAGAGCATTCCGGAGAAGGCGTTGCAGTCGCCCAGCCAGATGGCATGGGCCCCGGCCCGGACCTGGGCCTCGATCCAGCGGGCCTGAAGCTCGACGAAGAAGTCGCACGCCCGGGCCAATAGGTCCGGGTCGGTGAGGGCCATGACCATGGTCTCTTCGAGTCCGAAGAGCAGACCCACGGAGCTGTACGGCGCTGCGCAGCTCCCCTCGACGAGCACGCGGTCGCCGAAGTGCTTGCGCAAGAGCCGAAGGGCCCCGAGCTTCTCGGGCATGCGCGCGGCCTTGAGCGGATCCGGGATCCGGAGATGATCGAGCATGGCCGCGGTTGCCGGCAGGTAGTTCTTGGTGGCCCGAAGGATGTTTCCTTCGCCGTGCGTGCCGACGCCGAGGGGTTCCAGCTCGAAGCAATCGTCCACTTGGAGCCAGGCCCAGTCGTAGTCGAACTCCTCGACCGCCGCGATCCAGACCTCGGCCATCTTCTCGCCGCTTTGGCAGACCTCTTCGTAGGTGTGCCGGCCGTGCCAGCGGACGTCGAACTCCTCGCTGTGGGCGAAGACCGGCAGGCGGCCGGGCTTCTCCATCGCGATTGCCCGGCGCACGTCGTCCAGCAGTCCGTCGTAAGCCATGGGACCCCTTCTCTTCCCCAGGAACGTGGTATACAACTCTTGTAGGACGGAATCCGATTCCGTCCTACTTCCGGTATTGTAGAATGGAATCCAATCCCGTCCTACCCCCGGCCCTGCAAGGCCGCCCCAGCTTTCCGGCCCGGTAGCGATGAAATCGGTCGTTCTCATCCCGGTCATTCACACTGCGGCGGACCTCGGGTCCCTGGCCGATTCGGTGCGCGAGCACTACCTGACCAGATACGGTCGGGCGGCCTGGGACCGGCGGGAGCAAGCCGTGGCGACGATCTGGGCCGATATTTCCCGGCGGATCGACCGCCTGGAACTCGACTACGGCAAGACCCGGATCTACCAGGACGGCTTGCCGGTGTGCGGGCAGGAGCTGGGGATTGTCGAGAAGCTGGCCGCGGCCGGGAGCACGAACCATCAGATCGTGTTGGACCTGGTCCGCCGCGGTGCGACCTTAATGGGCACGGAAGACCCCCAGTTGCTGATCCGCGAGTATCAAATGCACCGCGAGCAGCTTGGGGCGGGGCAGCCCGGCGGCCTCGGCCGTTCCGGGCCGTCGGCCGAGGCCGCTGCGCTCTTGGAGGCCCGCGACCGCTTCATTGCCCAGCGCATCGCCGAGACGCTCCACGACGGCGAGACGGGGCTTCTGTTTCTCGGGGCGGCGCACCGCATCGAGGGACTGATGAGCCCGGATATCCGGCTCCAGATGCTCGACTGACATCGCTGCGGGCCGCATTTTCGTAGCCTCTGTGCCCAATCGGCAAGCTCGCCCAGATCGCCGAGAAAAGGCTGGAGAAGTCTCGCCGGCCGCCCATTCCCCCGCGCGCGACGCCACGTCGCAGTTCCCGTGCGCGAGTGAGTGGAGCGGTCGCGCCGGAGTCCGCCGCCGAGCCAAGCGCGTGCGCAGGATTCCTACATGCGATTGCACCGTCATGCGGCGCGCGTTGCAGGCGGCGTTTGACGCGCGAAAAGAGTGAGCTATCGTTCGACAGCGTTCACTCGATCGGCAGTCAGAAATCGCTCAAGCGTCGCAGTTTGTTGCGACGAATGTAAGTTGTGCAGATTGCCGAAGGGTGAAACGCATCAGTACCGTGTGTCACGTGATCCTCGCCCTCGGGTGACGTCAGCCTGAGGAAGCTGGATCATGGTATTCTGCAAGAGGGAGTTTGTGCTATGGCAACCGTTCAGAAATCGACAGATTCGTCCGGCCTGGCCGAAGTGGTCGATCGAATCCTGGACAAGGGCATCGTGATCGACGCTTGGGCGAAGGTGTCGCTGGTCGGCATCGAGCTCTTGTCGATCGAGGCCCGCGTGGTCATCGCCAGCGTGGAGACGTACCTGAAGTACGCCGAGGCGATTGGTCTGACCGCGAGCGCCGCCACGCCTGCGTAGCGGAGCTGCTTCCCTGGGTAATCGTTGGAAGGGAGACGGCGGCGCTGCGACCTGCGGTCGACGCGGTCGCGGGACGGAAGGCGACTGCCGCCCGCCGCCGTTCCCTGCCAACGTCCCACCGCGGGAGAGTCCCAACAACCTACAACCTCAACGAGGAGAAATATGATGGCAGCGTTCACCGAGAGTTTCACGCACATGCGTCAAGACTGTGACGAGGCGCGGGCCCAGCGGCGTCAGCTCGTCCGGGATACCAGCGAGTACGTGCAAAACCTGGCGCATAGCACCCGCCAGGATCTCAAGCGCATGCACGACGCGACTGCCGAGATGGCGGACAAATTGCACACCGAGCTGAAGGACTTACGCACGGACCTGAGCGCCGGCGTCGCCATTTTCCGCAAGGAGTCCAACCCCCGCAAGCAGCGATGACCCGTTCGTCGCGGCGCAAAGATACGTGAGTTGGGGTGGCGGTTGAACTGCCACCCGTCGGGGCGACAGTACAACTGTCGCCCCAACAAAGGTACAACTGTCGCCCCAACAAAGAGCGGTGAGTGGCAGGCGGCTTCGACCGCGCGCAAAAACCACTCACCGCTCGTTCTTCGCTTCTCGTTTGCGGCGTTTGGCAGTCGGCCAGGGGCAAGCACGGTGGCAGTAGGGAGACCGCGATGATGGCCAAACCTCAAGGCCGGCGGTGGCGACTGGACCGCGCTGAAGACGA
>CAYGZI010000151.1:8110-10945 GCA_964354245.1 uncultured Planctomycetaceae bacterium | reverse complement strand
GCGATTTCAAAGCTCGCTGGCCATCGGTCGCGTCCTGGAGGACCCGCCCGGCGAATTGCCCCCCATCCTCTGCTACAAGCTCAACGGCCAGTGGCTCTCGATCAAGGCGGGCGGGCCGGTCCGCCTCATCGTGCCCGGGGCCTACGGCAACAAGTCCGTCAAGTGGCTCCAAAGCGTGGTGCTGACCAACGGCTACCAGGCCAACGACACCTACGCCCAATGGAACAACGACGTGGAGACCTCGATGAAGACCCAGGCCCGCTTCCTCAAGCCGCCGGCCCGGGTGAAGGCCGGGCAGCCGGTGGCGCTCGTGGGGCTGGCGCAGGTCGGGCTGTCGGGTCTGAGCAAGGTGCAGTATTCCATCGAGCCGGACGGCGCGCCGCGGGCTGCCGACGACCCTTACTTCACGAAGGCCGAGTGGAAGGATGCCGAAATCCTGCCGCCGCCGCAGGATTGGGGAGGCGGCCTGCCCGACGGCAAGCTCCCGCCCATCCCGCTCCAGTTCGATCCCGCGACCGGCCGGCCGCGGTCGTGGCCGCTCCGCTACACGATCGCCCATTGGGCAGCCCTTGTAACGGACCTGCGCCCGGGCTCCTATCGTCTCCGCTGCCGCACCATCGACGCCAACGGGATGGCCCAGCCCATGCCCCGCCCGTTCCCCAAGTCGGGCAACAACGCCATCCACGAGGTGCCGCTGGCGGTGGAGGCGTAGGAGGACAGACATTCCTGTCTGTCGCAGGAGGACAGACATTCTTGTCTGTCGCAGGAGCACAGGCATTCCTGCGCCGGGTGCCATGGCGACGCTTGCGTCGCCATGCCGTGCGGGGACATGCCCATGACAAGC
Source organism: uncultured Planctomycetaceae bacterium (assembly GCA_964354245.1). Lineage (GTDB taxonomy): Bacteria > Planctomycetota > Planctomycetia > Pirellulales > Thermoguttaceae > CAYGZI01. The sequence continues at coordinate 10,101 of CAYGZI010000151.1, read as the reverse complement.
GTGGGCATGGCTCCCTGCCGGTTTGCGGCAGACCGGAATGTCTGCCCTCCTGATAGCGGCAGACAGGAATGTCTGCCCTCCTGGTCACTTGCGCCGCTTGCGCAGGATGAACACCGTGTCGGACAGCTCATCGCTCAGCCGCAGCGGTCGATCGATTTCGTACCAGAAGTCGTACACGTCGCAGACTTCCAGGTCCGGAACCGCGCGGAGCAGCGTGCGGAACTGGGCGGCCGTATACATGCGCAGGGGGAATTCGTCGCGCAGGCGCAGCACCCGCTTTCCGCTCCTCACCAGCATGTTAATCCGCAGCGTTTCGATCCGCCGCCGGCGATCGGTCGAAAGCACGCGGAGCGTGACCGTCACTTGGTTCCGGCCGCGCCGCTCGGTCCAACGCTCGATGCACTCCTCCGCGGCGTCCGGCGGCAGCAGATGGAAACCGAGGACGTAGATTCCGCCCGCACGAAGGCTCTTCGCCATACACTCCAAGTGGCCGCGCGCCGCGCGCTCGCCAAGCAGGTGGCGGAAGCTGTCCAGAGTGCTATACGCCGCATCCACCGGTCTGTTGAGCCGGAAGTCGGCCATGTCGGCCCGGAAGACCGTCGCGCAAAGTGCGCGCCGCGCCAGGCGTTGCCGCGAGTAGTCCAGCGCCGGCTGGCTGAGATCGAGCCCCGTCATCTCGTAGCCCCGGGCGGCCAGCTCCGCAATCAACCGTCCCGTGCCGCACGCCGGCTCCAGGAGTCGCCGCACGCGGAAGGGGCAATACTTGCGGCACGCGGCCTCGATGAAATCCGCCTCCAGCCGCGTCTCCGAGCGGAAGGCGAGGTCGTAATACTGCGGATAGTCGTACCAACTTGCTTCGATGACGGCCATTTTGGTGATTCAACGAACCACTCACCTCCGGCGGCGCCAGCATCGACGCCATGACTTTCACTGTGCCACTCCACGTTAGCCGGTCGATCGTCTCCTGGCCGATTCCCACATCATCCCTTCTACCTCGCGTCAAACCCGATCCGCCGCCGCGCTTTGGGGTCGGGCGCGGTCATGAGTTGCCGGATCGCGGCAACCAAAGACCGGATGGCCTCGTCGTGACCCGCGACCTTCCGTTCCAGTTCGTCCAGTTTCACCGCCAGTTCCTTGTGGGCCAGCGCGAGTTCCCGCAACTTCACGAATGCCCGCACCACAAACACGCTCACTTCCACCGCGCGCGGCGAGTTCAGGATCGTCGCCGCCATAATCGCCCCATGCTCGGTAAAGGCGTACGGGCGGTGGCGCACATTCCGTTTGGGTGCGGTCGCCATTCGTGTCCGGATGAAGGTCGGCTCGCCCGATGCGGTCACAAACTGTGACCGCATCGATTCAGATTCCTCAGCGGTCAGTTGGAACATGAAGTCAGGGGGAAACCGTCCCCAGTTCCGCTTGACAGCCTGGTTGAGCGCCTTGGTCGGCACGCCGTACAAGGCCGCCAAGTCGTTGTCCAGCAAGACCTTTTGGTCGCGGATCGTCAGGATCAGCGGCTCGATCTGCTCGACAAAAACCAACGATTGCTGCTTCTTACCCGCCATAGCCCAATGTCTCCCAGTTTGAGCGAGTGGCCTTCTCCACCGTTCGGGAGCCCGTGAACATCACCGAACAACCGATTATAGCTTGTCCCTCACGTCAAAGATCGTCCGCTGGTGGTCCAGCATTGCCGGCCTTCTCACCGCGCGGTGCTCGTGATGGGCCAGCAGCCGGGACTCGATGTCCGCAAGGAACGGCGAGGGCGTCGAGACGCGAATCTGCCCGCGCCACGGCCGCCTGCGCGCATGGGTCAGGATCAGACGCTCCCGCGCCCGGGTCATGCCGACGAAGAACAGCCGCCGCTCTTCGGCCAGCGACTGCTCGTCCGTCTCGCCCCAGTGCAAAGGCAGAATCCCATCCTCGCACCCGACGATGAAGACCACGGGAAACTCCAGCCCCTTGGCCGCGTGCAAGGTCAAGAGCGACACGCGGTC
>CAYGZI010000151.1:0-8100 GCA_964354245.1 uncultured Planctomycetaceae bacterium | reverse complement strand
CAGAGATCCACCTCCATGCCCAATGCGAGTTCAGAGAGAAACCGCGGCAGGTCGTTTCCGCAGCGGGCAGCCAGCGATCGGAGCGCCGGCAGAAGGGGATCGAGCCGCGGTCCGCTCTCGCCGACCGCCTCCACCGTCTGGTCGAGCCGTTCGAGCATCGAAGCCGCCGCTGCCTTCTCGTTGCCGCGCCCTTGGCCCATTGCCCGGATCACCGCCTGCACCGAAGGCTCATCGCCAAGCGGCCGGTGGGAGCGGCACTGGAAGGGCATGCCCGATCGCTCCAACGCCTCGGCGATTGCGTCGGCCTGGCCTTCCGTGCGATACAGGACCGCGAAATCGGCAAACGACAGCGACTCGCCTTCGCCGGCGGCCACGCGCCGGCTATCCAGCGAGAAGAACGTCGAGCCCCCGATCGAGCGCTCGATCGAGTGGACCACGGACTCCGCTTCGGCGCGGTCCGTGGCACACTCGTGGATCTCGATCTGCTCCGGGCCGAGGCCCTGGGCCTCCAGACGGCGCCCGGCCACCAGGCTCGACGGGGCGATCAGTTGCAGCGCGGCATCGACGATCGTTTGCGTCGAGCGGTAGTTCCGCGCAAGCGCCACCGTCCGCGCCGCGGGAAAATCCTCGCAAAACCGCTGGAAATCGCCGACCTCCGCCCCGCGGAATCCATAAATGGCCTGGTCCGGGTCGCCGATTACGCAAAGGTTTCCGCCGGCGGCAACCATGGCCTTGACGAGCTGGTATTGCGCCGCGTCGATGTCCTGATACTCGTCCACCGATATCCAGCGATACCGCGATCGGTAGTGCTCCGCCAGCTCCGGGCTCTCTCCGAAAAGCTGAAGCGGCAGGAGAATCAGATCGTCGAAATCCACCCAGCCGCGGGCCCTCAGTCCGGGCTCGTAGGCGTCGAAGGCCGGTGCGTCGTCTGCCGGCCCGGTAGGCCCGCTCGATCCTTGCCGGCGCTTGTGCCGCGAGAGTCGCCCGAGAAGTTGGCTCGCCTTGCGATGGGAGATGGAGAGCGACTCGACGAGCAACCGGCACCGCTCGCTCTCGCTTGCCACGCGGAGCGACGGGCTCAGGCCCAGCCGCTCCCCGTGCTCTCTCAGAATGGAAAGCCCCAGGGCGTGAAACGTCATCACCGGCACGCGATGGGCCTCGCCCGGCAGCAGCCGCTCCAGCCGCTCGATCATCTCACCCGCGGCACGCCGGCTGAACGTCAGCGCCAGGCACTGCTCGGGCGGGACGCCGTGGTCGGCAATCAAGTGGGCCAGGCGGTGGGTCAGCGTCCGCGTCTTGCCGGTGCCCGGGCCGGCGACAATCAGCACCGGGCCGTGGATCGCCTCCGCAGCCGCCCGCTGCTCGGCATCGAGTTGGCCCAGAATCCCAAAGGAGGACAGACATTCCTGTCTGTCCGAAAAGGACGTCGCCGGCGGCATTTTTCCCGACGACAGGCAGGAATCCCTCTCCTCCACTGCCGACAGGCAGGAATGCTTGTCCTCCACTGCCGACAGGCAGGAATCCCTCTCCTCCACTGGCGACAGGCAGGAATGCCTGTCCTCCACACCACCTTCTTCCGGCACGTCGAACAGCAGTCCCACCGCCGTCCCCCGCCGCAATTCCTCCTTCGTGAACAGCCGGATCGTTCCGTATAGGCCGTCGTACCCGGCCTGGCGAATCACCCGGCCGGCCCGCATCCGCAGAATCGCCTCGGCCAACAGCCGCGAGCCGGCCCGCGCCACGTCCTCCGGCGGCACGTGATCCAGGATGAATAGCTCGGGGCCGAGTTTGGCGAGCAGCTCATCGTACTTCTGCCGGACGGCCTTGCTCTGCGGCCCGACGCCGTGGACTTCGCCCAGCACCTCGTCCAGCGGGATCAGGCTGCGGAACGGCGCCGCGCGCGGCGCAAGCGTCGCCGCCGTCTCCTCGCGATCGGCCAGCTCGCACACGCGGTACATCACGCCCAGCGTCAGCGGCTTCCCGCACTCCGGGCACTTGCCCGCGTGACGCCGGGTCTCGTCGGGCGCCAGGCACACGCCGCAGTTGCGGTGGCCGTCGAAGTGGTATTTGCCCTCCTCGGGAAAGAACTCGACCGTGCCGCCGTAGCCCTCGCCGGTCTGCAAGGCCCGCCGCATCGCGTAGTAATCCCGCCCGGTGTCGAACGCGCAGGCCTCGCGCCCCAGCTTCGGCGGCGAATGGGCATCCGAGTCCGAGACCAACGCAAAGCGGTCCAGGCGCGAAACCCGCCAGTTCATCGGCGGGTCCGACGACAGCCCCGTCTCCAAGGCAAAGACCTCCGAGGCCAGATCGCCGTAGCACTCCTCGATCGAGTCGAAGCCCGACTTCGAGCCAAGCACCGAGAACCACGGCGTCCACACGTGGGCCGGCACCAGATACGAGCCTTCGCCCGACTCTAGCGCGATCTCCAGCAGGTGTCGGGAGTCGAGTCCCAGGATCGGCCGGCCGTCGGACTTGAGGTTCCCGATCCTCGAAAGGGTCGCGATGAACCGGCGCGCATGATCCAGCTCGGGCACGTAGACAAGGTGGTGGACCTTGCGCGTCCGCCCGTCCTTCTTGTAGATCGTCGAGATTTCGACCTCGAGGACGAAACGCACGCCCTCCCCGGCCGGCTGGCCCAGAGAGCGGCTCGCTTCCTTCTCCACCTCGGGCCGGAGCCGAAACAGGCCCGCTTCGGCCGGGATGAGTTTCTCCTCGATCTGGGCGAGCCAGCCGGGATGGGTGAAGTCGCCGGTAGCCACCACCCCGATCCCCTTCCTGCCGGCCCAGAGGGCCAGGTGCTCCAGGTCGCAGTCGGGGCTGGTGGCCCGGGAGAACTTCGAGTGGACGTGCAGATCCGCATAGAACATCGCCGGGGGCCTCCTTTCCTGCGGCGGGAAGCATGGCCCATTGGATTCCGCCGGGGGCCATTATAGCAGGGATCGGGGGCGAGGGGCGAGGAATGAGGGGGGCACGGGGTGAATTCGTTTAGCCGCCGCGATCGGAAAGCGGCAGTAATCGCCGCACTCCAAAGACGCCTCGCGCGTCTTGGACCGTTAGTTGACAACCACCCCTAACCCTCGCTACACTCGAACCCACGCGGCCTGTAAGAATAGCGGGCGGCCCTTGTCTTCTGCGGAGCCATCCCGTGAAACGCCAATCATTATTGCTCCTCACAATCGCAATGGGCATTGCCTTGGCCCCGAGGAGCCACGGACAGGAGACCGCCAAAGAAGCCCCGCGCGTTCGGTTCCTGCCGGCTCCTCTCAATGACGAGTGGACCAGGTGGATCGTTGGCGAGTGGGAAGGCTCGGGCCAGTCCGATAGCGGGCAAGGCAAAGGCGTCGCGCGCATCGAGTCGGCCCTGAACGGCCAGTTCCTGATTTGCCGCGGCGAAGCCAAGATCACCGGAATGACGCGGAAGAAGCAGCCCTTCGTCCACCCCGGCATCCTGCACAGCAGGGCCGAGCTGGAGTTTGTCAAAGCCAAGGTCAAAGCGGGCCAGGAGCCTTGGAAGTCGGCGTGGGAGCAGTTGCGGGCCCATGCCACCGCCCAGCTCTCCTGGACCCCCAAACCGATTGCCCATGTGCTCCGCGGCGCATACAACCGGCCCGACGTCGGCGGCAGCATCCTGCAGCGCGACGCCTCGGCCGCCTACACGCACGCCCTCCAGTGGTTCATCACCGACAACCCGGCCCATGCGGCGAAAGCCGTCGAGATCCTCAATGCCTACGCGCGGACCCTGAAATCCATCGGCGAGCACGACGCCCGCCTGCTGGTCGGCATGTCGGGCGTCCATTTCCTCATCGCCGCCGAGCTCATGCGCCACACCTACGCAGGCTGGAAGCCCGACGACCAGAAGCGGTTCGAGGACCTGGTGCGGGGCGTCCTCTATCCGATCATCAAGGACTTCTATCCCACGGCCAACGGCAATTGGGACGCCGCCATGATCCAGACCATGCTGGCGATGGGCGTCTTCCTCGACGACCGTGCGATATTTAACCGGGCGGTGGATTATTACCTGAAGGGCGAAGGCAACGGCGCGATCCAGAAATACTTCAACGACTTCGGCGAGTGTCAGGAAAGCGGCCGCGACCAGTCGCACACGCAAATGGGCCTCGGCTACCTGGGCTGCGCCGCCGAGATCGCGTGGAAGCAAGGCGTCGATCTGTACGGTGCCAGCGACAACCGGCTCGCCCTGGGCTTCGAGTACACAGCCAAGTACAACCTCGGCCTCGACGTGCCGTACAAGCCGTACCGCAGCGTGGAAGGCCGATACAACTATCCCGCCATCTCGTCCACCGGCCGCGGGCGATTTGCGGTGATTTACGAGCGGGCCTATCACCACTACCACGACCGCCGCGGCATGGAGATGCCCTTCACCAAGCAGGTCCTCGACAAGACCCGGCCCGAAGGCTGGCAGCTCAATCACATCCCTTGGTCTACGCTGATGTTCGCCGGTCTGCCGGAGCCCCCAATCGCCAAACCGGCCGCGGCCAAGTGACGCACGGTAAGCTGGGGCGCAGCGTAGCCCCGCGGCAGCCTCGCGCTGGGACTGCGCTCCAGCCCACAGCTACGCCTCCTGAAGCCCGCAAGTCTTCGATTCGCGCCTCTCGTCTAGACCAGGGAGCGGGTTGCGCGGTAGAATGAGGGAGTAGGTTGGGAGCAGACTCGGGGCGATCAAGGAGGCGAGGTATGACGCTAGCGGAATTGCTACCCTCGGTCCAACAACTGCCTGCGGTGGACAAGCTCAGGCTGATTCGCCTTCTGGCTGAAGATCTGGACGCGGGCGAGGACATCTCTCCACTCGTGCCGCACAAGGTCTACCGCTTGCTGACTCCCTACGGCACGGTGGGAGCGGGTCGGGCATTGGCCGATGCGATGGAACTTGCCGAGGGCCCTGGCAATTGACGCCCATGCGATTCAGGTATTCCACGGCCGATCCGTCGCAAGACCAATTCGACAGTCTGCCGCGCGTACCGCTCGTTCTTCGCAGCGGGCCGGTGGCGGTGGAAGCGGTCGGGTTGGTGGATAGCGGCGCCACGGTCAATGTGCTGCCTTACGAAGCGGGCGTGCAGCTTGGGGCCGTCTGGGAGGACCGCAGAGCAAGCATCCGGTTGGCCGGGAGTCTTGGCAGTCAAGTGGCGATTCCCCTGTTCGCCATGGCGGAGATAGGCGGCCTCCCCGCGGTCAGGCTGGCCTTCGCCTGGGTCAGAACGAACGACGTTCCATTGATTCTCGGGCAGACGAACTTCTTCATGGAGTTCGACGTCTGCTTCTACCGCTCCAGGCTCGAATTCGAGGTCAAGCCGCGGTCGTCTGCGTGACCAGCCACGTATCCCGAAGACGGGCGTCGGATGCGTTGGCGCCAGTTGACAACCGTTCCCGACCCCACTACAATCGACCCCACGCGCCCACCAGGAATAGGGGGTCACAGTCCGCGGGGCTCGACACGGGACCGATCCATGAGGGCGTCAGAAACCAGAACGTTTCCCATCACCTCGCTTCCCCGCCGCTGAGACACCCACGCGATGAACCGCGGAGACAAGGGAATATGTAGCCACGCAGACGCCCTTTGACGCAGTGGTCCGATGGAGCGTTATCGAGAGACCATATAGTGCCCTGAGTTCGCTGCTGGAACGGCGTCAAGTCCTTACCAGAAAGAGCCCTGCATTCTCTTAACTTTCCTGAGGGTCGATAGGGCGCTCGTATGGCTAAAGTCCGTCTAACTCACCAGAGGCTCTTGAGAATTGGCAAGGCTCCCCGAGAGCAGCTTCAAAGTTGGCGCGAGGGCATTTCCTTATGTGCCGATTCCGGGTGCTCCATAGACGATCTTAAACTCCACGTGGCGGCCGGCCGGTGGAGACTCGCCTCCGAGAAGAGACGGGATGGGAATTGCCTCCTTCAACTCAAGCCCCCGCTGCTCCGCAGCGCCATAAGCCGGTTCTACTACTCCATGTACCACGCCATGCGGGCGGCGGCGTTCGTCTATCATGACGGTGACGACCACGAATCGCACAGCGATCTGCCGTTGCATGTTCCCCCGGATTTTCCGAACTCCGCAAACTGGCAGAACGAGTTGAAGAACGCCAGGTTGATGAGAAACGCCGCGGACTATGACCCCTACCCACGCGCAGACTCCTTCTGGCAACCGCGCGCCGATGCCATCAAGACGCTCGCTGACGACCTTCTCCGAGCGACTCGCGTTTACCTCCAAGGGAAAGGATGTGCGTCACTATGACGATGCCCGAAAATGCCGTCGACGTTGTCGCAGTGGTCTCTAGGGGTTTTTCCGACGCGCAAATCCGCGCGAAGAACATTGAAGTACGCGAATACCCGGAAGAGTCGATCGTTGTGGTGCGCGTCGAGGAGGCCGACCTCACGCGCGCGATAGACGTTGGCAACGCGCTCGACCGCCAATTGGCCAAAGCCGGGTTCCGAGGATTCGTCACGGTGCGCCAAGCCGAGCTGGAAGCACAGCCCGCCCTCCGCCGCGCCGTGACACGACTCAACGACCCGCGGGTCGCGCAACTCGTGCAACTCGTGACGGCTCGTTCCCGCACATCGGAAACACAGCCAAGCCTTTCATACGTTCCCGATGTTGAGAACAACCTTTCGACCGCCACGGCCGCACGGCACCATCTGGTGTTTGGCCGTCGCGGCGCCGGCAAGACAGCCCTCCTCGTAGAAGCTAAACGTATCGTTGAGGAGCAAGGGCACCTCTCCGTCTGGCTCAACATGCACACCTACCGACGCGAGCCGGCTGCCAGGATGTTTCTCGTAATCTGTGAACGACTTTGCGAGCTCATCCGGATTGCGTACCGCTCTGCGTCTCAGGTCCCGGCAGTCCTTACCAGTGCTAACGCAATACACGACGAGGCCGATAGGCAATTGGCTGCGGCGAATGTGGACGAGACCCAGGTGCGTAGACTCGTACCGCGTATGCAGTCGATGATGAGACGTTTTCTCGATGTCATCGGCAAGCGGCTCTATGTCTTCCTCGACGATTTCCATTACTTTGATCGCGCACAGCAGCCGCTGCTTCTGGATATGGTCCACGGGGCGATCCGTGACTGCGATGCATGGATGAAGGTGGCCGCGATTGAACACTTGGCGAGATGGTTTGAACCGCGATCACATCTTGGGCTCGAAACAGGCCACGACGCAGCGCACATCGACCTTGACGTTACGCTCCAAAACCCATCGAGCGCCGCGCAGTTCCTCGAACGTGTTCTGCTTAGCTATGCACAGCACTACGGCGTTCGTTCGCTGTCGTCTATTCTGTCGAGGGGCGCATTGGAGCGGCTCGTTTTGGCTTCAGGTGCGGTTCCTCGCGATTACCTCGTCCTTTGTGCGAATGCTATCCAACAAGCTCAACAACGGGAGAATGCACATCAGGTCGGCGCACAGGACGTTAACAAGGCCGCAGGTGATGCGAAGCAGAAGAAGATCGATGAACTTGAAGATGATGCGGCGTCGTCAGGGGGCGAGAGCCAGGAGATCCTTAGCGCACTTCAGCGAGTGCGCGCTTTCTGTATAGACGAGAGGAGTTGGACCTTCTTCCGAGTCGACTTCCGAGACAAGGAAGAAAGGACGGTCGAGTACAATGTCATGCAGGTTCTTGCCAATCTCCGACTGATTCATCTTATCGAGCCAAGCCTGTCGGATGAACGGCGCGCGGGCCATCGGTCTGAGGTCTACATGCTCGACTTGAGCCAATTCGCCGGTCAGCGTCTGAAGCGGAAACTCCGTGTCCTCGACTTCGATGGTGGCCACTTTGTACTAAAGGAGACAGGAACGCGGAACCCCGCGAAGATCGGCGATACAGCAAACAAGCGGTTGGGTCTTCTGCGGCGTGCGCCCGTCCTTCCGCTTGAGCTTTTGGGTAAGAGTGTTGCTCAATCCGTCGCGCCCTAATGTTCAGTTGGTGGCCACTGTCCCTTGCCGAGGACAAAGGAGAGTGAGAGGGCGGAAAAGCGGACATTACTGATTATCAGGCGTCTTCCGCGGTCGGCGGGGGCCGCGGCGGGTGAAACCGAGAAGAAGAAGGCCCTCCGTGCCAATAATGGGTGAGACAACTGCCTCCTTGGTTATTACAGTAGA
>CAYGZI010000150.1:0-10947 GCA_964354245.1 uncultured Planctomycetaceae bacterium | reverse complement strand
ATCCCCAACAAGCGGTGGATCGAGCCGATCCGCGACGCCCTGATCCCGCCCAAGCCGTAGGGCGGCGGGGCAGGTCAGAGGTCCGCGCCGGGGTCCGTTGCCCCGGGTTGCGACTTGCGCTCGGACGACGCCTCGTCCTGCAAGAGCCGGTACAGGGTCCGGCGGTGGAGTCCCAGCACCCGGGCGGCCTTGGCCTTGTTGCCCCCGCACCGCTCGATCACGGCGCCCACCACCGAGCGCTCGATCCGCTTCAAGCCCCCGGCCAACGGCACGGAGATCGCTTCGCAGTCGCGCTGGCAGCGGGTCTTGTCCAACGACACCGCAACGCTTCCCGCCCCGATCTCCGCGCGATCGGACACCGCGACGGCATGGGCCACGACGCTGGCCAGCTCGCGGGCGTTGCCGGGCCAGTCGTACTGCAGGAGCCGCTTCCATGCCTCTTCCGAGAAATGGAAGGGAACGCCCGCTGTGCGCGGACCTTGGACGCGGCACATGCGTACCAGGAACGACTCTGCCAGCGGCTTGACGTCCTCCGGGCGCTCGCGCAGGGGCGGGACCCGGATCTCGACGATGTTCACGTAGTAGTAGAGGCCGGCGTGGAAGCGGCCCTCCGCCGCCGCGGTCTCGAGGTCGCACGAGGTCGTTGCGATCGGCCGGACGTCCAGCGGCGAGCCCCCGATGCGGTCGGGCCACTGGCGATCCTCCTGCTGGAGCACGTCCAGCAGCTTGACCTGCGCCCAGAAGGGGAGGTCGGTAATGCCCTTCAGGAACAGCGTGCCGCCCGCGCTCCGCGCCAAGAGGCCCGAGGACGGCGCCTCGTTGTCCGGAAGGCGGTAGCCGTCCCGGCCGAACAACTGGGCATCCAGGTGCTCCTCGCAGATCGCCCCGCAGGGCACGCGCACGAACGGCCGGCCGGCGCGGCCGCTCTTGCGGTGGATCTCGCGGGCAACCGTCTCCTTGCCCACGCCCGATTCGCCGCGGATCAGCACGGCGCCGTCCGAAGGCGCGATCTTGGCCACCAGGTCCCACACGCGCCGCATGGCCGGACTCGGCGTGAGGGACCGGCAAGTCGGCGTGTAAGGCGGGACCGCGAAATCCGTGTTTCGGGAAGCGTCGTATCCGGATACTCCCGGGAAGACCGCAGCGGCGACGTCCGTCATGGGATTGCCCTCGTTGCTTCAGCGTCAGGTGAGACAAAAGGCGACGCCCAAACGCGTCGGGGCGAATACTATCGGCACGGGTCCGATAGGTGCAATACGACATTCCGCTAAAACGCGAGAAATCGCTGGAAAAACCGGCCTTTTCTAGCGCGGCGCCGCAGCGCGTGTGACCGGTGGTCTCACGTCGCGGTCGCGCGCGAGACGCGCCGCCACACGCGCAGAAAAAGTCCGCGCGCCGAGTCCGTCAGAGCAGGACCCTGAACCCTGAACCCTGAACCCTCATTTCACTCCCAGGATCTCGTTCATGTTCTTTTTGTACGCTTCCACCCCGGGCTGACCGTAAGGATTGACGCCGATGAGGCGGCCTTCGACCACCGTGGCGAGCATGAGCATCTGAAAAAGCTGCCCCAGCGCGGCCTCGTCGAGGGCCGGCAGGCGGATTTCGGCGGTCGGACGCCGGTCGTCGCGGTAGGCCTTGTTGGTCCCCTTATATGCGGCCTCAAGGATCTTCGGCACCGTCGTCTTGGCAATGGCGTTCAGCTTGTCTTGATCGCGGGCGCTCCGCCCGACAACGAGCGGCTTTTTGACCGCGGCCGGATCTACGATGAGGTTGGTGATGAGCTTGTCGCGCCGGCCTTCCTGGTGCTGCTGGCCGCGGGAATGGAGGTCGCGGGTGTTGACCACGGTGAGCGGCACGGCCCCTTGGCCGCTCTTGCCGAGGCTTTCCGCCAGGAGCTGGTCGTGCCACAGCCCGACCGCCTCCAAGCGGTTGCCCCACGTGGAAAGCACGCGGATATTGGCCCCGCAGCGTTTCTCCATCAGGTGGCAGACGCCCACGTAGTCGAGCACGGGGTTTTCGCCGGGCCGCGCAGTGCGGAAACGCTCGTTCATGGCCGCGGCTCCTTCCAGCAGTCCGACCACGTCCAGTCCCAAAATCGCCGCCGGCAAGAGCCCCACCGCCGATAGGACCGAGAACCGCCCGCCCACACCCTCCGGGATGTCGTGTACGTCAGTACACTTCAAGGCTTCTGCCAGGTCGCGCAGCCGCCCCGTCTTGCCGGTCACGGGCACGACGAGCTGACGGAGGGCGTCCTTGCCGGACGACTGTTTCAGGAGATTCAGGAAGATGCGCAAGGCGACGGCCGTCTCCAGCGTCTTGCCGCTCTTGCTGATGACCACGATCGCCCAGCGGCCCTTGCCATCTTGACGCAGCATCTCTAAGAGCGCGGCAATCGAGTCGTTATCGACGTTGTTTCCCTCGAAGTAGACTCTCGGGCGGCCGCCGCGGTCTTTGCGGCCGATCTCGTTGTGGTACGGGTGGCAGAGGGCCTCGAAGAGCGCCCGGGCCCCCATGTACGAGCCGCCGATTCCCAGCACCACGACGCGGTCCACGGCCTTGGCCAGCCGGTCGGCGGTGCCGAGGATCCGGCCTAGGTGGCTGGTCTTCCTGTCGTCGCGGTACTGCTTGAGCAGGCGTTCCGGGAGGTCCATGAAGGCGGCATCGAGCGGCTCTTTGTCTTTCGGCACCGGCTGGCCGGCGCTGAGCAGTTGGCGCCAGAGCCTCAGATCGTCGTTAGCCTCCTCGCGGGCCTGCCTCAATCTCAGGGTGAGACGGCGGCAATCCTCGGAAGTAAGACCAGCCCGGGGCACTAATACCCCCTCAGAGTTATAAGAGATCTCGTTCATCGTGGCCTTCCCATTGGAGTGACTGGCAATCGACTCGGAAATAATAGCCCAGCCGGCGCTCTCCGGCCACGGGGGGTCCTTGTGCAGTCTGCGGCTGATCTGGTACCAAATACCACCATACAATTCACTCAACGGTTGAGAGCTTGTGAAAAAATGGGGACTGGCTCCGAGCCAGTGCAAAGAAACCTCGGCAAAGCGGCATCCGGCGAGGTGCCTGTCCCCATTTTTTCACAAGCTCTGACGGCTGCGACAGAATCGAGGATCCGACGCATGGACATCCAGGACCTGGTGCGGAGTCTTCACGAGAAAAGCGACTCGAAGATCGTCCTCTTGGTGGCGGACGGGCTGGGCGGCCTCCCGATCGAGCCGGGCGGGCCCACCGAGCTTGAGGCCGCGCGGACCCCGAATCTCGATAATCTGGCAAAATCGGGCGTTCTGGGCAGCACCATCCCGATCAAGCTCGGGATCACGCCCGGCAGCGGGCCAGGCCACCTGGGACTCTTCGGCTACGATCCGCTCAAGTACGTCATCGGCCGCGGGGTCCTGGAAGCCACGGGAATCGGCTTCCACGTCGGCCCCAACGACGTGGCCATCCGCTGCAACTTCGTCACGCTCGGCCCCGACCGGACGATCGAAGACCGTCGCGCCGGGCGCATCCCCACGGCCGAAAGCGCCCCGCTGGCCGTCAAGCTCCGCCAGGTCAAGATCCCTGGAGTGGAACTGTTTGTCGAGCCGGTCCAGGAGCATCGCTTCTGCGTGATCTTCCGCGGCGAGGGGCTCGGCGGGCACGTCCAAGACACCGACCCACAGAAGACCGGCGTGCCCCCGCTGGACCCGGTCGCCGCGGAACCGGGCAGCCAGCGCACGGCCCAGCTCGCCAAGGAGTTCATCGTCCAGGCGGAGAAGATCCTCGCCGGCGAGCCGAAGGCCAACGGGATCACCATGCGGGGTTTCTCCACCAAGCCGGACCTGCCGACCTACCAGGAGGTCTACGGCGTGCGCGCCGCCGCAATCGCCGTCTACCCGATGTACAAGGGGCTCGCGCGCCTGGTGGGCATGGAGATCGTGGGCCAGCCGAAGTCGCTCTCGGAGGAGATCGACGTGTTGGAGAAGGCTTGGAAGGACTACGACTTCTTCTTCGTCCACTTTAAGTATACGGACAGCCGGGGCGAGGACGGCAACTTCGCCGAGAAGGTGAAGATGATCGAGCAGTTCGACTCGATCGTGCCCCGCGTCGAGGCCCTCAAGCCGACGGTCCTCATCGTCACCGGCGACCACAGCACGCCGGCAGCCCTGGCCAGCCACAGTTGGCACCCGGTGCCCGTGCTCCTCTCCGCGGCCACCTGCCGGCCGGACGCCTGCCAGGCATTCGGCGAGACCGAGGCCCTCCGCGGCGGCCTGGGCCAGTTCGAGGCCATCTACCTCATGCCGCTGGCCCTCGCCCATGCCGGGCGCCTGGCCAAGTTCGGGGCCTGAGCTCCAGCGCCACTTCGGCCTTTGTTTCGTGTTTTCGCTCTTTCGCGTTTTCGTGATTCCTTTCTCAATTACGCGGATGGCGTCGCAGTGATTCTTGACACGCGCCGCGCGGTTGGCTAAAGTGTGCGTGGTACGGGGTCATCTGTGCTGTTCACCACGTTGTGCAGGAGGGCAGACATTCTTGTCTGCCGTCGAGGAAGCAGACATTCCTGTCTGCCGAAAGGAGAGTTCTATGAAGCGTCTGAGTTGTCTTGTCGTTCTCGCGGTGGCGGCGGGCGTGCTGGCCCAGCCGGCTGCCGGTCAAGAGCCGGCCAAAGCGGGAAAGATCCGCGTGCTCCTGACCGTCGGCGGACACGGCTACGAAGTCAAGCCGTTTGACGCCGTGTTCGATTCCATGCCCGACGTCCAGTGGAAGAAAGTCGAGCTGCCCAAGGAGGCCGGCCTCCTGAAGCCGGGCCTGGAAAAGGACTACGACGTGCTCGTCATGTACGACATGTGCCCCGGCATCACGCCCGAGCAGCAGAAGGCGTTTGTCGAGCTGCTCAAGACCGGGATCGGCCTCGTCGCGATGCACCACAACATTGGAGCCCATCAGGACTGGCCCGACTATCGCAATATCGTCGGCGGCAAGTTCTTCACCAAGCCCGGCGAGATCGACGGCGTGAAGTACAAGGTGTCGCCTTGGGACCACGACCAGGAGGTCAAGGTCGCAGTGGTCGATAAGAAGCACCCGGTCACCAAAGGCGTCGAGGACTTCCAAATCCACGACGAGACCTACGGCGGCTACTGGGTCAACCCCAAGGCCAGGGTGCTGCTCAAGACCGATCACCCGAAGAACCAGCCCGGCCCCCTCGGCTGGGTCACCAGGTACGGCAAGAGCCGCGTCTTCTACCTGATGCTCGGCCACGACGGCAAGGCGTATGTCAATCCGGCCTACCGCCAGCTCGTCCACCAGGGAATCCTCTGGGCCGCGCGACGCTAGACACAAAGCCGCGACCGGCGGTCGCGCCTGGCCTTCACAAAGCCGCGACCGGCGGTCGCGCCTGCATTTACACTTGAGGTGACCATGCGACGGACTGTGATCTCGGCAGCATGTCTTTGTTTGGCAACCGCGTGCGCCCCCGCCGCTCCGCCCGACTTGGCCTTCAAGCCGGCTGAACCCGGCTACTACGGTTTCGACACGGGCGCCGTCCGCGGCAAGATCCGCGTAAGGGGTGGGTCGCAAGGCATCGTCGAGCTGGTCTACGTCCCGAGCGGCGTGGCGGTGGCCCACGGCGGCACATTGCCCGGCATCTTCAGCTATTACCGCGTCTTCTCCACCGACACCCGCTACGGCGATGCCGCCCGCGATTGGCCCACCGAGACGAAGCTCCTCGACGACGGCTCGCTGGAGGTCTTCTGGCCGCCGGCCGAGAAACACCCGCTGGAAATGACCGCGATCTTCCGATGGCGCCGGCCGGACACGCTGGATGTCGAGACCGTCGCCAGGCCGCAGAAGGACATGCCCGGCTTCGAGGTCTTCCTGTCCAGCTACTTCTCGCCGGGCTTCCGGGCCCTTGTGTACGTAAAGCCGAACATGTTCACTCCCGGCAAGCCGCAGTTCCTTCCGGCCGACGTGAGCCCGCTGGTCGACGGCACGTACCTGATGTTCCCGCGCGACCGCCAGGCGGCGCAGATGATTTTCGACCGCCGCTGGGAGTTCCCGCCCAACCCCGTGCAGTGGTCGGTCACGCGGCGCCTGGCCGCCCCGATGGCGATGCGCAAGGACGACAAGAGCGGCGTGACCGCGATCCTCATGTCGCCGCCCGACGACTGCTTTGCCATTGCCACGCCGTACAACAAGACGCCGCCCGACGGCGTCGCCGGCCACCAGTCGCTCTACCTCTCGCTCTTCGGCCGCGACGTGCCCGCCGGCCAGACCGCCAGGGCCCATACGCGGCTCATCGTCGGGCAGAACCTCTCCGACGAGCAGGCCGTGAAGCTCTACAACGGCTACCTCGCCGAACGCAAGAAGTAGGGTGGGTCGAGCCCTTCAGGGCGAAGACCCACCATTGTCCCTTACTCTTCAAGCAGGAATTCCTCGACGGAGAGTGCCTCCACCCCCGGGGCGACGGCCCTGTAAACCGCCCCCCGCGCCGGTTTGCGGTGGACAATCACCGAACGGATCGCTCTCCCACGGATTGCGTCCGCCAGTCGCCGGAGCGACTTGGTCATCCCGGGGTCTACCGTCTTCGATGCCTTCGCCTCGACGAGCGTAATTGCGCCCCCCGGCCCGGGCACCAGGAAATCGACTTCCAACCCTTGCTGCTCGCGGAAGAAGTAGAGTTCCCGCCGCCTGCCGGCATTGAGTTGGTTCTTGATGATTTCCGACGCGATGAACCCCTCAAACACGCTGCCGAAGAAGGGAGATTTATCGAGCACCTTCAAGGACTCGATGCCCAGAAGGAAGCACAGCAGGCCGGAATCGGCCCAGTAGACCCGCGGCGACTTGACGATCCGCTTCGAGAAGTTCTCGTAGAAGGGCGGCACCAGGAAAATCTGAAAGGTCGCCTCCAGGATGCGGAGCCACTCGGAGATCGTCGGCACGGAGACCCCCAGCGGCGCAGCCAGATCGGTCCGGTTCAGGATCTGGCCGTGCCGGCTCGCCAAGAGCGACAAGAATCGCCGGAACGTCGGCAGATCGCGGATCGAACTGATCGCCCGCACGTCGCGCTCCAGATACGTCTGGACGTAGGAGTTGAACCAGAGGGAAGCGGCTTTGGGGCGGGCCAGAGCCTCCGGATAGCCGCCGCGGAGCAGGTTCCACTTCCCGAATTCGCGCAGCGAGAACGGCAGCAACTGGAAGACCGCCGCCCGGCCGGCCAGCGAGGCGCTGATCTGCTGCATCAACGGGGCCTCTTGCGAGCCGGTCAACAACCATCGGCCGAAGCGGTGCGGCGCTTCGTCGATCCGCGTGCGCACATAGGGGACCAGCTCCGGCACGTGCTGGATTTCGTCGAGGATCACCGGCGGCGCGAGTTCCTCTAGGAACCCTCGCGGGTCGGCGCGGACCCGCCCGATCACGTCCGGGTCTTCCAGCAGGACGTAGGTGGCCTTGGGGAACAGCTTCTTCAGAAGGTACGTCTTCCCCGCGCGGCGGGCGCCGGTCAGCACGACTGCCGGGAATTGCCGGCAGGCCTGAATCAGGAGCGGTTCCAGTTGGCGATGGACGTACTTCATCTTAGGTAATATAAGACTTCGCTTTATAAAACGCAAGGTCCGCCGTTGCGGTCCGCTCGCGCTCGGGCATGGCCATCGCCTGCCTCGCCCCCGTCCGTCGGGTGGTAAGTAGCCGCCCTCCTCCGGGCCCTCCCGAGACGGAATTGCGGTGTTCTCCTCAAGGCGTTACGATGGGAAGCAGCCTCGCCGCTTCGAACGGCTGCTACATGCCTTCTGGTGCGAGGTCTGAATTCGGAGGGATGACGTGGCGATGCTCCGACCGCTTCCCGTAATAGCTCAGGCGCTTCTCTCCCTTGGACTCTTCGCGGGCTCTACTTCCGCCGCCATGCCGGAGAACCTCGCCCGCAAGGCCAAAGCCTGGGCCAGCTCCGAGCACAACGCCCAATACCTGGCCCGATTCGCCATCGACGGCAAGATCCCGGCCGCCGGCAGCACGTCGGCCGATCTTGGGGCCGCCTGGTGCGTACACAAGGCCAAATCGGGCGACCAGGCCGAGTTCCGCCTCCAGTGGGAAAAGCCGGTCGAGTTGGCCGAGCTGATCTACTGGGGCCGCACCACCTGGTTTGTCAACGAGTGCTGGAAGGAGTACGAAGTCTATATCGACGACGCCAAGACCCCGATCGTCAAAGGGACCTTCCGCATGGTCCACGGCCCGCAGCGGGTCAAGATCCCGAAGGGCCAAGTGACCAAAGTCACCATGAAGTTCCTCAATTCCTACGGCGGCTTCAACCCTGGGGCCCTGGAAATCCAAGCCTTTGGCAGGAGTCTCACGAGGGCCGAGATCGCCAAGCTCGCAGCCCAGGCCCAGGGCTCAGCGGCAGGCGCGCCCTCGCTCGAGAAGGCCGATCCGAAGCAAATCCGCGCGCTCATCGACCAGCTTGCGGCGATCCACGGTGCGAATTACTCGCAGGCTTCGGAGCATCTCGCGCGGCTGGAACGGCTGGAAAAGGCTTTGGCCGGGACCGGCGGAGAAGGTGACACACGGGCCGACGAGCGGCTCGATCGGATCGAAGCCGACCTGGTGCAACTCCAGCGGGACATCCTCTTGTTCGACGTGGACAAGGCGGTCGTCATCCGCCGCCACGAGATCGACGCCACGCACGTCTATACCTATCACTACGAAGGCTTCCGCGCAGGCGGCGGGCTGTATGCCGTCTCGCTCAAGGACCCCAAGGCCAAGCCCCAACCCCTGGTCGACTCGCCCACCGGCCAAATCCTCGATTGCGACCTCGCCTACGACGGCGCCAAGGTCCTCTTCAGTTGGCGGCAGAAGCAAGACGAGGGCTATCACCTCTGGACCATCAACGCCGACGGCTCGGGCCTGAAGCAGCTCACCAACGGCCCGTGGCACGACTACAACGCCTGCTGGCTCCCCGACGGCGGCATCGCCTTCCTCAGCACGCGCAACCCGCAGTTCGCCTATTGCTGGCACGCCCCGGTCGGCATCCTCCATCGCATCGACCCCGACGGCTCCGGCCTGCGCCGCATCTCGGCCAATTACCTCAACGACTTTACGCCGGTCGTGCTCGACGACGGCCGCCTCATCTACAGCCGCTGGGAATACGTGGACCGGCCGGCCATCCCCATCCAAAGCCTCTGGACGATCAATCCCGACGGCACCGGACTGTTGGGCTTCTTCGGCAACCGCGTGATCTCGCCGGCCACGTTCATGGAGGCCCGCTCGATCCCCGGCTCGACGAAGATCATCTGCACCATGACCGGCCACAACGGCCCGGCCCGCGGGGCCATCGGCGTGATCGACCGCTCCAAGGGCGTCAACTCCCAGGAGGCGATCGCCAACATCACGCCCGACGTACACGTGCCGAAGGTCAACGAAGGCTGCGGCAACTTCGAGGGCGCTAAGCTCTATAGCTGCCCGCTGCCGCTGGACTCGATTCGCTTCCTGGTCTCGGCCCACGGGCCGGTCTTGGTTCGGACCCTGTCGGGCGAGTGCCAATCGGTAGCCCTGCCGGCGCCTGATAACGGAATGCAGTACTTCTCGGTGCAGCCGATCCGGCCGCGGTTCCGGCCGCCGGTGATTCCGTCGGTCCTGCCGGAGCAGTCCGACGACTATGCCACGCTCTTCCTCCAAGACATCTACAACGGGTTGGAGCCCTACGTCGAGCGGGGCGAAGTCAAGACTATCCGCGTCGTCCGCGAGATGCCCAAGAGCGTGCGCATCGACCCGAGCCTGCGGGCCTTCGGCTTCCAGTTCCCGGTGATCTCGTGCGGGGCCACGTATGCCGGCAAGATTGTGCTGGGCGACGTGCCGGTCGAGCCCGACGGCTCGGCCTGTTTCCGCGTCCCGGCCCGCACGCCGATCTACTTTATCGCCCTGGACGCCCAGGGCCGCGCCGTGCAACGCATGAGGAGCTTCACGCACCTGATGCCCGGCGAAGTGCAGGGCTGCGTGGGCTGCCACGAGCACCGCCTGCAAGCCTCGCGGGCTAGCGCTCTTGTGGTGCAGGCGTCCCGCCTGCATCAAGGCAGTGCAGGCGGGACGCCTGCACCACAAGCTTATTCCGCCCCACCCAAGGACTTGCAGGCGCCGGAATGGGGCATCGGCGGCTTCGACTACTCCCGCATCGTCCAGCCGGTGCTCGATCATCACTGCGTGAAGTGCCACAATCCGATCGACGCCCCCAAACGGATCGACCTCACCGGCGGCAAGACCGACTTCTTCAACGTCTCCTACGAGTGCCTGGCCCGCGAGAATCAGGGCGGGCGCGGCAGCCCCTACGTCAACTGGATCCCCAGCTACAACGGCCAGGAGTGGAACATCCTCGAAACCCGGCCCAAGACGTGGGGCTCGCCGGCAAGCAAGCTGGCCGAGGTGATCCTCTCCGGCCATCCGGACAAGGACGGCAAGCCGCAGGTGCAGATGGACGAGACCAGCCGCCGGCGGATCCTCTCGTGGATCGACCTCAACGTGCCCTACTACGGCACGAGCGAGACGGCCTATCCCGAGCGCCCCGGCTGCCGGCAGATATTCCCGGACGATCTCAAGAAGGTTCTGACCGACGTTGCCTCTCGCCGGTGCTTCGAGTGCCACAAAGAAGCCAAGACCTCACCGGGCGATTGGCTGTTCCGCGAGTGGGTCCGCATCACCGAGCCCGAGCTTAACCCGTTCCTCGTCGCCCCGCTGGCCAAATCCGCCGGTGGTAGCCAGAAATGCGCAAAGGCGGTCTTCCAGTCCAAGCAAGACCCGGATTACCAGGCGATCCTCGCCACGTTCAAGCCGATCCAGGAAATGCTCGGGCGTCGCCCCCGCATGGACATGCCCGGGGCGCAACCCGCCGCGGACGTGTGCCGGACGTGCCAGTAGAGTCGCCTGTAGCGGCTTTGCCCGAAGCTTCGTCATCGGCGTTCAGCGATGGCGGTTCCAGGCCAAGGCCAATGGCGCCAA
>CAYGZI010000149.1:0-11029 GCA_964354245.1 uncultured Planctomycetaceae bacterium | reverse complement strand
GGGCGGTTTCCAGTCTTCGGCGGTGGTTGTGGACGGCGTGGTCTACGTCGGCAGCCTCAACGGCAAGTTCTACGCGGTGGATCTGGCCTCGGGCCGCCCGCGGTGGGAGTTTCCCACCGATCTGGGATTCACCGCCGCGGCCGCGGTGCGGGACGGCGCGGTCTACGTCGGCGACTCCAACGGCCGCTTCCACTGCCTGGACGCCCGCTCGGGAAAAGAGAAGTGGCACTTCGACACCGACGCCGAGATCAGCTCCAGCGCGAATTTCCACGGCGACCGCGTGCTCTTCGGCTCGCAGGACGGCACGCTCTATTGCCTGAAGGCAGCCACCGCCGACCTCGTCTGGAAGTACACCAGCGGCGACCAGATCCGCTGTTTCCCGGCCGTCGTGGGCGACCGGGGCTTTGTGGCCGGGTGCGACGGCCGGTTCCACGTCATCGACCTCAAGGATGGCAGCGAAGCCGCTTCGGTCGAGATGGACTCGCCCACCGGCTCCACCCCCGCCGTCCTCGGCACTACGGCCTTCGTCGGGACCGAAGGCAAGGTCTTCCTGGCCATCGACTGGCAGCGGGCCAAGGTCCTTTGGCAATACGAGAGCCCGGAGCACGGGGCCCCGTTTCGCTCCTCCGCCGCGGTCACTGCCGAGGCGGTGGTCGTCGGCGCCCAGGACAAGCTGCTCCACGCCATCGACCCCAAGAGCGGCAAGCGGCTCTGGACCTTCCCCACGCGAGGCCGGGTGGACAGCTCGCCGGTGATCGTGGGCCGCCGGGTGTTTGTCGGCTCCTGCGACGGCCGGCTCTATGCCGTGGACATGAAGACCGGCAAGGAAGTCTGGCGATTCGAGTGCGGCGGCGAGGTCACGGCCTCGCCGGCCGTTGCCGCAGGACGGCTGGTCATAGGCAACGACAGCGGCAACCTGTACTGTTTCGGCGCGAAGTAGCCGATGGGTCCGAATGTAAGACTACCGCCCTCGGCCGTCCGAAGACCGCACAGCCGAGGGCGGCTGTGCCACACCGACGACATATATGGCCAAGCCGCTGGTATTCATGATGGGCCGCTCGCCGGCGTTCCTTCCCACCGGCCGCCGCTACGCCCGAAACCACATGTGGGCCGAAGCGGAGGAAGGGGGCTATCGGTTTGGCTTGTCGGCGTATGCCGTGAAGCTCCTCGGCGACGTGCATCACGTCCAGTGGTCCGTCGCGCCGGGGACTGAGGTCGGGGAGGGGGGCCGGCTGGGTTTCATCGAGGCCTCCAAGGCAACCAGCGACCTCTACGCCCCGACCGGCGGCCGGATGGTGGAAATCAACTCCGCCGTGCCCGCCACGCCGGAACTGCTCAACACGAATCCGTACGACGCAGGATGGCTGTTTCGCATGGCCGCCGGGGGCGACTCGCTCCTGTCGGCCGAGGATTACTTGGCGTATTTGGAGACCTGTTGGCCGCTGGCCCAGCGATTGCTCAAAGGTCAGGCGGGACGATAGACAAGACTTGACAAGACTTCCGAAGTCTTGAAGACTTCGGAAGCCTCCCCACCGTAACGTCCGTTTCCCGGATACTCTCGATGACACAGCAACTTGCGATCATCCTCTGCAAAGACCGCAACCCGCGCGCTGAGCAGGAAGCCCTGGTCGCCGATCTGGCGGCCCGGCTGGAGCGCCGGCCCGGACTGGACGTGTCGATCCTGCCCCACCTCTACGATCTCGCCCCGGACGGGCCTGCCGTGCGATTGCTCCGCTCGATCCCGGGTCCGATGGTCGTGTTGGCTTGGCTCTATCCCCGGGCTGCCTTCTGGATGCTGGACTCCATCGGAGTGCGGGGTCGGTGGGGCGGGACCTTGCCGTCGCCCGAGGAAGGCGCCCACGAGCCAGCGGCTCCGGCCCGGCACGACGACGTCCCGGACCGCACGATCTGGTGCATCGACCTCCGGGAGCACGGACAGGTCGAGCCCTATGTGGCGGAGATCGAGCGGATTGCCCGGGGAGTGCTCGCGCCCGGCGAGCCCGCGGCCGCCGCTTTCGAGGGCCAGGCTCGGGTCGTTGAGGAAACAGCCCGGCCGCGTTGGTACCCGGTGGTCGATTTTCACCGCTGCACCAGTTGCCTGGAGTGCTTGAACTTCTGCCTGTTCGGGGTGTATAGTCTGGGGGACGGGGACGCGATCCTGGTGGAGCAGCCCGATGCGTGCCGCAATGGCTGCCCGGCGTGCAGCCGGATCTGCCCGGAAGGGGCGATCATGTTCCCCCAGCACAAGGACCCGGCCATAGCCGGCGACCCGAAGGCGGCCCGCAAGGCCCTGAAGCTGGACCTTTCCCAGTTGTTCGGGGGAGCCGCTCCGGCGCAACTGGCGGCGGTGGAGCGCGACTGGGCCCTTGCCGAGAAGGGCCGCCAGGCCCAGCAGCCCGGCCCCTCGCAGCCCCACGGTGCCCAAGGGGGCGACGACCTGGATCGCCTGGTGGGGGGAGTGGACGAGTTGGAGTTGTAGGAATCAGGGACGAGGTTGGTCATTTCCCCTTTACACCAAGTGAGGTTCGTATGCTGAAGACGATTCTGCGGCGCGGATGGTTGTTGGCGGGCGCTTTGGCCGTACTGTTCCTGGCGGGCGCGGACTGGCCGCGGTTTCGCGGGCCCGAAGGCTCGGGAGTCGCCCCGGAGAGCCGGCCGCCGGCCGAGTGGAGCGACAAGGAGAACATCGCGTGGAAGACGCCTCTGCCGGGCGCCGGCGCGTCCAGTCCGATCGTGGTCGGCGATCGCGTCTTCGTCACGTGCTACAGCGGCTACGGCCTGAGCGAGGACGAGCCGGGAAACATCGAGGACTTGAAGCTCCACGTCGTCGGCGTGAGTCTCGCCGACGGCAAGATCCTCTGGGACAAGGCCGTCAAGGCCAAGCAGCCGGAGCAGGCGTACCGCAGCTACATCACCAATCACGGCTACGCCTCGGCCACACCGGCGAGCGACGGCCAGGCGGTCTACGTCTCGTTCGGCCGTTCGGGCGTGTACGCCTACAAGTTGTCCGGCGAGGAGATGTGGCAGGCGGACATCGGCACGCGGACCCACCCTTGGGGGTCGGCGGCGGCGCCGATCCTCTTTGAGAACCTGGTGATCGTCAACGCCTGCGTCGAGAGCGGCGCGGTCGTGGCGCTGGACAAGAACAGCGGCAAAGAGGCCTGGCGATTCACCGGACTGAAGGAGTCGTGGGGCGCGCCGCTGGTGGTCTCTCTTCCCGACGGCCGGCGCGATCTGGTCGTCAGCTCCCGGGGGCAAGTGTTCGGCCTCGACCCGGCCACGGGCAACAAGCGCTGGGAGTGCCGCGGGGTGCAGCAATACGTTTGCCCCAGCGTGATCGCCCACGGCGACGTCGTGTTCGTCACCGCCGGAATCAAGACGCACACGCTGGCCATCCGCGCCGGCGGCGAGGGGGACGTGAGCGCCAGCCGCATCCTGTGGGAAACCAAGGACGGCTCGAAGGTGGGCACCCCGCTGTACCACAACGGCCATCTCTACTGGGTCGATCACGCGGGGATCGCTTTTTGCGTCAACGCGGAGACCGGGAAGACCGTCTACAAGGAGCGTCTGCAGATCCGCTCGCGAAGGGACAAGGTCTACGCTTCGCCTGTGTTGGCCGACGGCAAGCTGTACGTCGTCACGCGCGAAGATGGCGTCGTGGTGCTGGCCGCCGGGCCCGAGCTGAAGGAGCTGGGCCGGAACCGCCTGGAAGACAAGAGCATTTTCAACGGGACCCCGGCGATCGTGGGCAACCAACTGCTGCTCCGCTCGGACCGGGCGTTGTACTGCATTGGCAAGTAGGACCGGTCCTGGAAGAAACGTGAGAACACCACAGAGGCACGGAGAGCACGGAGGGAAGAAGGAATGAACGATATAAGACCATACCCCGTCTTCTGTCTTCTGTCTCCTGTCTTCTTTCTTCTTTCTCCGTGTCCTCCGCGTCTCCGCGGTGTTCTCTATCCCCTTTGGAGAGCCCCTCATGGCCCTGTTTGAAATCGAAACCGAAGCACATGTCATCATCGCCTGGGCAGACGACGAAGCGGCGGCCCAGGCGATCGTCGAAGCCGCCTACCCGCGGGAATCGGCCCTCCGCATCAGCCGCCGGCCACGCGATACCTGGGTGATCTCCAAGACGGCCCTGGGGATCAAGAGCGGGCTGGACCCTTGCGCCACGGCCCGCGATTGCCTCGCCAAGGCCGCCGGCGACAAGGTCCACGCCATCCGCCTCTACATGCAGGAAACCGGCACCGACCTCGAGCAGGCCCGCAAGGTGATCGAGTCCAACATGATCACGGGCTGGTAAGCTACCACCCCGGATCCGGCCGCACCGCCACTTTGAGCCCCTTCGCCCCGACGATGTAAACCGGGCTTTCCCCCAGCGGCACCGGGAGGTTCTTGGTCCGCACCGGATCGACCGGCACGAACCGCCGCGTGCCGAATACGTCGTAGAATGTAAGCCCTTTTTCGTTGGAGACCCGCACGTAGGCGTAAGGCTTGTTGGCCCACGCGACGATCAGGTCTTCGCTGGATCCTTCCTCGGTGAAGACCGCCGCGAACACGTCCGGCCCGAAGGAATCGTTCCGCGACCAGCGGCGGCCTTCGAGCATCCGCGTCATCCAGGCGTAGGCGTAGTAACTGTACTTGGGCGACAAGTCGTTCCGCATCAGTCCGACCATGTCGGCCATGTCGAACTGCCGCGTGCCGCCGTCGCGGAGCGTCCACCAGAAGACCTTCTCGACCCGGCCCGCGGCAATCGCCAGCACGTAGAACCGCACCAACAGATCGGCCTGGCGCAGCTCCGACGAGCCGTAGGGATGGATGTTCGTGTTCCAGCAGATCTCGGTGATCCAGATCGGCTTCGGCTTGCCGAACTTCTCCATCACCTTCACCAGCTCCTCGGTCTGCTCGGGGAAGCTCATTCGCACCAGCGGAAAGGCGGGCGTCAGGTCGTGCCGGTGCCAGCTCTTGACGTATTGATCGAGGGTCCACCAGTCGAAGCGGTCCTCCGGGGCCGACGGCGGCCGGTAAGGATGAAAGCAGGCCACGTCGAAGCAGTCGTAAGGGACCCGCTTGAGGACCCGCTCGGCCCAGAGCACGTCGCAGAAGGCCATGTTCAGCCCCAGGACTTTCGCCCCCGGGGCGGCCTGGTGGATGGCCTTGCCTCCCGCCGCCATGAGATCGGCATACTGCTCCGGCGTGCCCTTCCAGTAGCCGCCGTTGGGCTCGTTCCAGATCTGCCAGGTGTCCACCTTGCCGGCAAAGTGCTTGGCCGCGGCCCCGGCAAAGGCCGCGTAGGCAGCGACCCCCTCGGGCGTGCGCGGATCGTGGAACGACGGGGCATAGCCGAGATTGCCGAACAAGAGGATGCCGTGCTTGCGGCACGCCTCGACCAGCCGGTCGTAAGGCTCCCAGTCGTACTCGCCCGGCTTGCGCTCGATCCGGCCCCATCCGAAATCCTGCCGCCCCCACTTGATGCCCGCCTGCTGCATGGCCGCAAGCCGCGCCTCCAGGTCGGGCTGATCCGGGCGCAGGGCCGTGTTGATCCCAAAGGGCGACGCCGGACGTAGCTCCGCCGCGAAGCGGTGCGGCGGCAGACTGACGGTGAATCGGTTCTCGGCAGTCGGCGATTGCGCCATCGCACCCGCGGCGCCGAATAGCCAGACAGCAACTCCCACGACGAGCCCCTTGTGTTTGGCAATCGCCATAATCTTTCCTCCGAGGGTACGCGGTCCACGTTACCCGACCTCACGCGAGAAAGCCAGCCCCGCCGTCTTGCGTTTCTGAGCGGGGGCGGATACGCTCCTGAAAACGAGGCGTCACATCCAAATGCGTCCGAGTGAGCAGTCAGCAAGGCGGTCTCCAACGTCCGCACGGACACTGGCTTACGGAGTACGGGTTCCTCTTCTCTGTTGGCCTCTGGTTTGCGAAAGCCAATCGGACACAGAGAAGAGGAACCCGTACTATCGAGGCATAGCCGGGAAATCCACGCCTTTCGGCCCGTACGCTCATATCGCATGATCCACATTAAGGAAGGGTTCACACCATGAAGGCCTTCATCGCGTGCCTGTCCCTGGGACTCATCGTCCTGGCTTCTTTCGCGTCGCGGCTTGCCGCGCAAGACGACCAGGAGGCCGCGGCCCAGCGCGCGGCCATCCGCTACACCGAGGTCCCGCGCAAGGTCCTGGCATTCTACTACCCCTGGTACCACAATCCGGCCGTGCCCGGCGGCAGCAAGCTCCGCATGAGCTGGGCCAGCGTGGACCAGCAGGCCAAGTCGATCGGCAACTCGACGCACTTTCCCGCCCTCGGCCCCTACGATTCGCACGATCCAAAGCTCATCGCCCAACACGCCGCCTGGTCGAAAAAGGCCGGCGTGGACGGCTGGATCGTTAGCTGGTGGGGCCGCGGACACGAGACCGACCGGGTCATGGAGCGGATCCTCGACGCGTGCCAGAAGGCCGGCCTGGAAGTGACGATCTACTACGAGACCGTGCCCGCCCCCCGCAACGGCCGCTCCGCCGCCAAGGACCTCCTTTACGTGCTCGACCGCTACGGGAAGCACCCGGCGTGGCTCCGCGTGGACAAGAAGCCCGTCCTCTTCATCTACGGCCGCCCCATCGGCGAGATCGGACTGCCCGGCTGGCTGGAGGCGATCGCCGAGGTCAACCGCCAGTATCCCGAGAAGGCGGTCTTCATGGGCGACCAGCTCAGCACCGCGGCCGCCCGAATCTTCGACGGCATCCACACCTACAACCCGGTCGGCATGTTGTCGGGCAAGACCCTGGAGCAGGCCCGGGCGTGGGCCAGGAAGACCTATCCGGGCTGGGTAAAGACTGCCGATGCCCAGGGCCGGATCAGCACGATCACGGTCATCCCCGGCTACGACGACACGAAGATCCGCAAGCCGGGACTCCGCGCGGACCGCATGGACGGGGCCCTGTATCGCGCGGAGTGGGAGGAAGCCATCGCGGCCGATCCCCACTGGGTGCTCGTCACCTCGTGGAACGAGTGGTACGAGGGGAGCGAGGTCGAGCCGTCGGCCGAATTCGGCGAGAAGTACCTGGAGCTGACCGCCGAGTGTGCGGCCCGATTCAAGGGCAAGCCGCGGGCACCGCACGCAAGAGACAGCGCGCCGGGTAAGCTCGGTCCCTGACCCCTGGCCCCTGACCCCTCTCCCACATCGCTATTGCCATCCGGGGGGAAACCTGCTATTTCCCCCGCCCTGCAGCGGTCGGGGTCCGCCGCCGCCAACATCCCCTCTTCTAGTGAATAGCTAAATAACCTTTGTGGCTAGGTATCCGTTGCGCTGTGTACTGGATCGGCCCCAAGCCGGTCCTTCGATAGCCGGGAGCTCAAACCGTACCCCCGCCTTTGTGTCTTCGTGCCTTTGTGGTTCGGTTCCAGTCCGCGTAGGGAAGAAGCCATGCTGTCCATAGTCTTTCGTTGGCTGCGGAGCGTCGTCTCGGTCTTCACCACGGCCGCCTCGCCGCGGCAGATTGCCTTTGCGGTCGCCTTGGGGGCGATGATCGGGCTGGTCCCCAAAGGGAACCTCACCGCCGCGCTCTTGGCGATGCTCCTCCTGTCGCTGCGGGTAAACTTGGCCGCCGGCACCGCCGCGGCGTTGCTCTTCTCCTGGGTCGGCGCATGGACCGACCCGTTGGCCCACCGCATGGGCTCGACCATCCTCGCCTATCCTTGGGTGCAGCCGATCGGCGCGTGTCTGTTTGACCTCCCCGTCGTCCCTTGGACCGCCCTGAACAACACCGTGGTCCTCGGCAACCTGATCCTCGGGCTGGTGCTCTTCTATCCGATCTACTGGCTGAGCTTCCTGTTCTTCGAGCGGCATCACGAGCGCATCGCCAATAAGCTCCAGCAGTACAAGGCGGCCGTGATCCTGGAAAAGACCGAACCCGCAACCCAGTGGAGGCTCTGATGATTCGCTGGTCCTACCTCCGTCCGCGGTTGGCCATCTTGGCGATCGTGCTCGGGTTTCTCTGGTTTGCCCTCGATCCGCTTTTGCGCTTGGGGCTGGTCTCGCTCGGCCAGACTGTTACCGGCGCGAAAGTGGAAATCGGCCACCTGAGGACCTCGGTCTGGCGCACGGAGATCTCGCTCTCCGACGTGCAAGTGGCCGACCCCGGCTCGCCGATGGAAAATCTCTTCGAGGCCCGCCAGATCAAGCTCGCCTTGGAGGGCAACTCCCTGCTGCGGCGCAAGTTCATCGTACGCGAGGGGACCGCGAGCGGCATGCGCCTGGGCACCCCGCGAGCGACCTCCGGGGCCTTGGAGAAACAGGCGCGCGATCCCACCCTGGAACAGCAGAAGGGCCCGAGCCTGCTGGAAAAACAACTCGCCGAGTTCGCCCAGGCCTGGCTGGAGAGCCTCGCCGCGCGGCTTCAGCAAGAGGTCCGCAACGAGGTCGAGCGCCTGCAATCCGTCCAGCTCGCCCGCGACATGGTCCGCCGCTGGCCCGCGGAATACGAGCGCATGGAGGCCCGGATCGACTCGCTCAAGGCCCGGGTGGACGAGCTTCGGCAGCTCTCGCAAGGGGGAGGCCGGGACCTGCTGCAGAACCTCGAGGCCGTGCGCAAGGCCGCGGCCGACGTGGAGGAGGTGCAGCAGCAGATCGGCCAATTTCACAACGAGCTCGACCGGCTCCGCCAGCAGGCCGTGCGCGACAAGGAGGCCATCGCCGCTGCGCAGAAGCAGGACGCCCAGACGATCCGGGAGCGGTTCCGCCTGGAAACCCTCAACGGCGAAAACCTCTCGGAGTTCCTCCTGGGAGACGAATGGGGCGAGCGCCTGTGGACCGCCATGCGCTGGATCGAGTGGGGACGCAAGCACCTGCCCACCAAGGGCAAATCGCTCTCGCCGGTCCGCTCCCGCGGCGTGAATGTCGTGTTCAGAGAGGCGCCGAAGCAACCGGACTTCCTCATCCGCCACCTGTCCATTGACGGCGAAGGGACCATGAGCCGCCAGCCGTTCCAGTTCGTCGGGACCGCCGAGGGCCTGACCAGCCAGCCCGCCGTCTACGGCCAGCCCGCCCTCTTGAAGCTCGAACTCCGCGGGGCCGCCGTCATGACCATCGCCGCCACGCTGGACCACACGGGCCAGACGCCGCACGACCGGCTCTCTGTCGAATGTCCCGACCTGCACCAACCGCAGCGGGTCTTGGGCCGGCCGGACCGCCTGGCCCTCTCCGTCTCGCCGGGCAAGGCCAAGCTCTGGATGGACCTGGAGTTGAAGGGGGACGAGCTTGCAGGCAAGGTCCATTGGCAGCAGGATTCGGTGGAGCTAACGCCCGTGCTGCCCGATCGTTACGGTGGCCCGCGTCTGGCCGCCGAGCTGCAAGAAGGGCTCCGTCAGATCCGCTCGATCGAGGTGGCGGCCGATCTCGGCGGGACGCTCCAGAAGCCGCAGTGCAAGCTGCAATCGAACCTCGGCCCGCAGTTCGCCGAGGCCCTGAACTCGGTGGTCCAGCGCGAGCTGGAGTACCGCAGCGAGCAACTGGCGGGACTGGTCCAGAAGACCGTAGAGGCCGAGCTGGCCCGCTTTCAAGAGACCGTATCGGCCAAGGAGCAAGCGGTTCTGGCCAAGCTCCAGCAGAGCGGCGTGGACCTCCGCCAGTTGCAGCAACTGGCCGCCGGCCGGGTCCCGCTTCCCAACAACCTCCGCGACAAACTGCCAGCGGACGTTCTCGACAACGGCCCTGCGGCCGACCTGGGCAAGCGGCTCAAAGAGAAGCTGCCGCTGAGGTTTTAGGGCGGCGAGTCAACTGGTCGGGGGCTGTTCGGCGCGGTCAACGGTTCGATCAAGCCGTCATCGGATTTGACCCGGCGCAGCCGGGCCTTTCGGCTGGTCGGTGTCCGACGTTGACATCTCAAAAACGAAGGACCGCGGGACCGCCACACCGTTCGATATCTCGATCTGCACTGGCTTCGAATGCCAGCGATTTAGAGTCAAGGTGAGCGTCAGGGTGCCTGGGCGAGCGCCTCCCATCCCGAACTCCGCCAGACTCCACCAACGTAGAGCGCGTGGGGTTAGCGATTTCCACGTGCGCTCCCCTGACCCCGAGCCGGAAGCATGTTCACGTGCTTCAAGAAACGTTGCGGGAGCATCGTATTGATCGACGACTTCCCCGGAGGGCAACCGCACCTTGGCGCTGAGAGCAGGTATCGCCTCGACGGCGTCTTTCGAGCGTGCTGCCCGCAACTTCTCTTGCTCCTGTAGGAACTCGGCCCATTTCTCGCCCGGAATAATCTCGCGGGGACTTCCGACGAAGCTCACGAAACGGTCTCCATTGGGCATACGCTGGCCATTATGACCGAGTCCCGCCTTGTCCCAGAAGAGCGCCAAACGTGGATCGTCGGCAAGGGTCAGCCCTTCGACGTAATGCCACCCGCAAGTCTCCGGCCCCAAGAGTCCGCCCCGTTCGAGTGTCTCGCGGACAAGGGCCTCCGGCACCGTCTTGCCACGCAGCGTCCCCGGGTGCCCAAGACCGGCACGGTAAAGGAGACTGAGCGACGCCTCCGGTGTTGCCTCGCCAGAAGGATAGCGGCCGCCGTGTGTCTCGGCGTACTCGCGCAGCGTAAACCAGACGCTGAGGTCGCAGCAGTGGGACCACCCTTGCGGATACGTGTAGCGGTGCCAACGATACAGCCCGTAGCCGCCGGCGATCACAATCGCCGCGACTATCAGGAGCACTTTGGCGAGAGTCCGCATGGCGATTGCTCCCTTCACGGGACGGTGTTTCGCTGAATCGTGCCTCCGCTCACAGCATCGATTCTACGCCTCGGAGGGTAGCCGAACAATCTGCGGCGGGGCAGGTCGGTAGCGAACAATCGCGACTTCTGAATCGGTGCGCCGGGCTGGCGGCCACGCCGAGGAAGGCTTGGTTTGGGGGCCCGGAGTAGCCTGCCAATCTGATTCACCCTCGCCCGCGAGCCCGAGGGGGTCTTAGCCGACACGGCCCGACGCCGAGTGCTGGATTCTCACCACCCATCACCCCGCCACCCCCTCACCCCCTCAC
>CAYGZI010000148.1:0-11035 GCA_964354245.1 uncultured Planctomycetaceae bacterium | reverse complement strand
ACGGTCAGGGCGTCGATGTAGTAGCCGAGGGTGATCTTCAGTGAGCCAAACTCGCCGAGGGAGTAGAACTCGCCGGTGAGGGGCTCGATGGCGTGGTCGGCGGTGGGCGCGCCCGCGGAGAGCGGATGCTGGAGGAGCCACGCCCCGAGGGCCACCAGCGAGAGCACCATCGCCGCCCCAATGGCCCCGGTTGCCACGTACCCCGCCCCGCGCCCTCCTTTGCCCAGGCGCGGGCCGACAAACAGCACTAGCGCAAACGACGCCAACGGCAAGAGCCAGGCCGCGGTCAACAATGTCGCGAGTAATTGTTGGAATCGTTCGGGGTCCATCAGCCTTTCAACTCATCTCCTTGGTCCACGTCCACGGTGGAGTGGGTGTGGTAGTAGTTCAGGGCGATCGCCAGGGCCACGGCCGCCTCGGCCGCTGCCAGGACGATCACGAATAGTGCAAGCAATTGCCCGTCCAGCCCGATCCCGGCCGTGCCTTCGCCGCACAGCACCCAACTGCCAAAGGCCACGAAGTTCAGGTTCGCCCCGTTGAGCACCAGCTCGATCCCCATCAGCACGCCGATGGCATTGCGCTTGGCGGCCATGCAGACGATACCGCAGACAAACAGGAACGCCCCGACAACGAGGTAGTGCATGAGGCCGACGGGTCCGGTGAGCAAGTCCATGAGCGAGAGTAGTCAGTAGACAGTAGTCGGTAGACAGTAGATCGTCGTTATGCTTGCCTCTTCGCGGTCGTGTCAACCCGCCGCTTCGCACGCGCCAGATACGCCGCTCCGATCAACACCACGACCAAATGGACCGATATCACTTCAAACGCCACGAGGTACCCCGACATGCCGGCGCGGAGGTTTGGGTCCTTTTCTTCGAGTCGATCCACGCGCACGCCGATCAGCCCCAGCCCGAGCGGGGCCGCCGTCGGGGGCGCTTCGGCCAGTCCGCGGGCCTCCTCCGACGGAGCCTGCCGCGGCCAATGCCCGATGCTCCACGCCGATTGCAGCAGCACCGCCAAGAGGCAGCCACCCACCGCCGCCGCCAGGACCCATTGGGCGGGCGCGGTCTTCATGCTCACCAGCGGAGCACGGGCCGTGAGCATCACGCCGAAGGCCAACAGGACCAGGGTGCCGCCCACGTAGACCAGCAGTTGCAGGCCGCCGAGAAAATCCGCGCCGGCCAGGAAGAACAGCCCGGCCACTCCACCCAGCGAGAGCACGAGGTAGAACGCCATGCGCACGATGTTGCTGGAGATCACGACCGCCAACGCAAACGCGCAGGTGAGCAGGGCGACCAGCAAGAAGAAGAACGAATGCCAGTTGATGTCCACGCTCACCATCCTCCAGGCCACATGTATGTCCACCACATCGCCCCCAGGAACGCGGCCGCGGCCAGCGGGATGCAGTACCTCAGGCAGACCGTCATCACCTGGTCGATCCGCAGCCGGGGCAGCGTCCAGCGGAGCCACATCATCAGCAGCACGCCCAGCGAGCACTTCAGGAGCATGTTGCACATCCCCAGGAAGTTGCCCAGCCAGGCGGCCAGCGGCGCCGCGTCGCGGGTCAGCCCGAGCCACTGGGTGATCGGGACCGGCCCGTTCCACCCGCCCAGGAACAAGATCGCGGCCAACCCGCTGATGACGAACATCGAGGCGTATTCGGCCATGAAGAAGACGCCCCAGCGGAAGCCGGAGTATTCGGTCATGAAACCGGCCACGAGCTCGCTTTCGGCCTCGGCCAGGTCGAACGGGGCGCGGTTGACGCTGGCCACGGCGCACGTCAGATAGACGAAGAATGTCACAAACGTAAACGGATCGTGGAACATGAGCCAATTGGTAAACCAGCCCTCCTGACGGTTGCCGATCTCCACCAGATCCATGCTCCCGGCGATCATCACTGGGATAAGGGCGCAGAGGGCCAGGGGGAT
The DNA here is from genome assembly GCA_964354245.1 of uncultured Planctomycetaceae bacterium. GTDB lineage: Bacteria > Planctomycetota > Planctomycetia > Pirellulales > Thermoguttaceae > CAYGZI01. Next base: position 9,110 of record CAYGZI010000148.1, on the reverse strand, counting down.
TTCGTTGCTCACGACCTGGGCGGCCTCGCGCATGGCCCCGAAGAGCGACCACTTCGAGCCCGAGGCATAGCCGGCGAGGATCACGCCCAAGACCTCCAGCCCGGCCACTGCGAGGATGAAGAAGACGGCGGTATTGAGTTGCAGGGCGACCCAGCCGTCGGCCAAGGGGAGCGCCAGGTAGAGACTGCACGCGGCGCAGAAGCTGACGTACGGGGCGGCGCGGAAGAGGAAACGGTCGGCCCCCTTCGGAATCAAGTCTTCCTTGGCCAGGAGCTTCAGCCCGTCGGCCACGGATTGGAGCCAGCCGAAGCGTCCGCCCACGCGGGTCGGCCCCAGGCGGTCCTGGATGCGGCCGGCGACTTTGCGTTCCATCCAGTTGCAGACCGCTGCGACCATGAGGGCCAGCAGCACCAAGAGCGCCGCGTTCACCATCGCGGCGGTGCTATACGCCAGCCAAACAGGCACAAAGCTTTTCAACAACTCGGCCACAGAAAGGTTTGTCTACCGTCTACTGTCTACCGTCTACTGTCTACTGTCTACTCTTCACCGGTCAATCTCCCCCAGCACGATGTCCAGCGAGCCGAGGACCGACGGCACGTCGGCGATCAGGCACCCGCGGCACAGCTCCGAGATGACCGAAAGGTTGCAGAAAGAACTGCTGCGTGCGCGGGCCCGCCAGGGGACGGCCGCGCCGTCGCTGATAATCATGAAGCCCATCTGGCCTTTGGGGGCCTCGGTTTCGAGATACGCCTCGCCCTTGGGGAGCTTTTGCGCGATGCGGATCGGCTCGCCGCAATCGGGCGGCGAGCGCCGGTAGCGCTCGATCGCCTGGCGCACCAGGCCCACCGACTGCACCACCTCCAGCATGCGCACGTAAAAGCGGTGCCACGAATCGCCCAGGACCGCCGCCGCGGGCACGGGCGGATACTTCTGATCCTGCGGATAACGGCCGTCCACTTGGGCGATCACCTCGAAGCGGTAGCCCTCGTACATCTTCGTGTAGAGCGGCTCGCCGTCGCGCCGCAGGTCCCAGCTCACGCCGCTGCCGCGGAGCACCGGGCCGGTGCAGCCGTAGTCGATGGCCACCTCCGGCGCCAGCACGCCGATCTTCGCCGTGCGGCGGATGAAGATCGCGTTGCCGGTCAGCATGGCGTGCAGCTCGTCGATCACCGGGTTGAACTGGTCCAGAAAGGCCTCGCACTCCTCCAGCCAGCCGGGCGGCAGATCGGCCGTCACGCCGCCGATCGTGATGTAGCTGTACGTGAGCCGGGCGCCGCAGACCAGCTCGAACAGATCGAGAATCTTCTCCCGCTCGCGGAAACAGTACATGAACGGCGTGAAGCTGCCCAGGTCCAGCCCGTAGGCCCCCGCGGCCACCAGGTGGCTGGCGATCCGCCCCAGCTCGGCGATCAGCACGCGCAGGTGCCGGGCCCGCTCCGGCACCTCCATGTGCAAGAGCTTCTCCACGGTCAGGGCCCAGCCGAGATTCATGTTCATTCCGGCCAGGTAGTCCATGCGGTCGGTGTACGGGATCCACTGGCGCGGAGTGACGTTCTCGCCGATCTTCTCTGCGCAGCGGTGCAAATAGCCGATCTGCGGCGTGACTTCCGAAACCACCTCGCCGTCCGCCCGCACCACCACGCGCAGCACCCCGTGCGTGCTGGGGTGCTGCGGGCCCATGTTGATCAGAAGCTCGTCGGTGTGGACGTCGAACTCGACCGCCTCGGGACCGCTGCGCTGGAGTGCCATGGGCCTACCTCCCCCGAATCCCGTGGTACTCAAGGGGCATCTGGTAATCCTTGCGGAGCGGGTGGCCGACCCAATCCTCGGGGCAGAGGATCCGCCGCAGGTCCGGATGGCCGGTGAACGAGATGCCCGACAGGTCGTAGACCTCGCGCTCGTGCCAGTTGGCGGTGCTCCAGATGCCGCTCACGGAAGGGACCTCGGGGAGCTGCCCCTCGATGCCGTCCTTCCATCGCGGCAGGCGGACCCTCAGGACCAGCCGATGCTTGTGGACGAGGCTCCAGAGGTGATAGATCGCTTCGACGTGGGGCTCGCACTCCAGCTTGCGCTTGGGATCGACCTGGACGTAATCGACGCCGGTGATGCAGTTCAGCAGGTTGAATCGCAGCTCCGGCTCGTCGCGCAAATAGCGGCAGACCTCGGGTAGGGCCTCGGGGGCGACCTCGATCCACGGATCGATCGCCTCCAGGTTGCTTCCGGTGATCCGCGGGCCGAACCGCTCAATGAGTCGTTGGAGGATGGCGGAGACGTCCATGAGCGGGCGATTCACTCCTTTGCAGGGCCGACTGCCGAGCGCTCGGGACCCTCGACCCGGCCGCCCGACGGCTGCTCGACGGCGCGGACCCAATTCAAGTCGCCCCGCTTCCAGACGTAAGCGAAGCCCACCAGCAAGACGCCGAAGAAGACGGCGATGTCGGCCATGGCCATGCGGGCGAGTCGGCGGGCCGAGCCCTGGATAGCCAGAGTGTCCGTCTCCGGGGGAGCGGCCGCGTCAGGCTTCTTGCCTTCGAGACGTTTCACGATTTGCCCGGCTTCGGCCGTGGAAAGCTTGGGGTCCGCCAGTTGGACGGCCTTGCCGAAGACGCTGGCCCAGGGAAAGAAAAACCCGACCTCGACCTCGAAAACGAGGAACACCAGGGCCACGACGTAGAACCGCAGGTCGAATTGGACGAAGCCCGGCCCGATCGTCGGCTCGCCGCACTCGTAGGTCGCCAGCTTCTCGGGACTCGGGGCCCGCGGGCGCAGCAGCGACCCGATCAGCAGGGCGGCGAAGACCACCAGGAACCCCGCCGCGGCGAAGAGGAGCAAATAGGCAACGATCGAGATCGCAGTCATCGCACCAGGGGCAAGATTCGGCTTCTACGGAACCGGGGCATCCCGGGAGTCCGCTCATTCTAGGGGGCCGAGGCGGATTTGCAAGCCGGTCCCAACCGCGGCGCCTACTGGCCGGAATCGGTCTGGTCGTCCTCAATCCCTTCGCCGGCCCCAATCCCGACGGCCAAGGGCTGCCGGCCCCGGTAGCCGGCGTCCAACTCGTGCCAATAAAGCACTTCCGGCTCGCCCAGCTTCCAACAGAGGTACACTCGGCGGCCATCCATCGTTGCCGGGAAGTCCACCAGCCCGTCGGTCGCACTCTTCGGCTCGACCCCCAATCGCCGCAACTCGCCGGCGTACTCCTGCAATTGGCGCGTGTCCTTCTCCAGGTCCGCTTCCATCTGAGCGAGTTCTTCATCGTAGGGATCGCCGGACCGCTGCGGCCGGCCCGTGCCGAGAAATCCCAGCCGCTCGCGCCGCCCCAGCACGTCTCGCGACAACTGCACGATGTCCCTCACGATGGCCCGCACCAGCGGAAGCATGGCATTGGCCTCTTGCACGGTGAACGTCTTTGCGGAGTGGGCTGGATGCCGCGACATTGGGTTTTGGGTCTCCCGAATGAATCTGTTGCGCTGCTAGGCCGCAAGCGGCAAGAGACTAAAGCTTGGGTCCTTCGTGAACGGGCTTGGCAATCAGCTTCGCCAACGACGCCGCCGTCGGGTTCAACGTCGCCCGGCCCCACGCGATCTCCAACGGAAGCCGCGAGAAATCCACCATGCACCCGTCCCGGCTGTAGCAGCTCAGGTCGTAGGTCGAGCCCATGAAAATGCAGTCCACCGGGCAATTCTCCGTACACATCGCGCAGAACATGCACTTGGAATAGTCGATGACGAAGCTGGTGACGCGGAACCCTTTGCGTCCTTGGGCCCGCTCCTTGCCGATGTAGATGCAGTCCACCGGACAATCCCGCGCGCACCGCTCGCAGGCGATGCAGGTGGTCAGGTCAAAGCGATGGAACCCGCGGAATCGGGCGGCAATCCTCGCGGGTAGCTCCGGATACTCGAAGTGCTCGGTGAACGTCTTTCGCGACGGGCGGTACGTCCGGAACCAGTAGCGGACCGTGACCCACAAAGCGGCGGCGACCGTCGCCACCGCGGAAATGATGTTCCCCATCCAGCCGCGGATTCCGTTCCAACAGGCGCCAAACCAACGGATCATGGGATACCTGTGTAGTTTTCCGGGACCTTCTCGGGCAAGATCGCCATACGGACCGAGCCCTACGGCGCAATTATAGACGGCGCTTCATCGGCCACAAGGACTGTGTCGTCGAAGCCCGTGGCTGGCCGCCATCCGCGGCGACGCTTGGCGAGCAGGCCAACCGCGGACCGATCGAGAGGCATGGCCGCGGACCGGTCGAGAGGCCGCGGAGGACGCACTGGCGGAGCCGCGAGACGGACACCCCCCAGGAGACGGTGGCCAATATGACAAAGTGGCTAGGCGGAGGGCACCCCCTACAAATAGTGGAACAGGACCGGTCTGTATAGTGAGACCGGCCACGTCACAATGCGCGATTGCGACGCTGGCGCAGTTGAGCTTAAGTCTTTGAGAATACGTTGGTTGCGTTCCTGCAACTAGCCCTCTTCTCAGCCACGTGCGGCGGGGTGGCAGACAACTTCCGAGGGTTGTAGCGGTTGTATCGGGCGGCACCTGCCCGTTGGACAAGAAATGCCCACAAGGCGTTGGACTTCCTTGACTCAACACGTTGGCTGTCGTATCTTGAATTGAGGTGGTTCCAGTGCGCTGGCGCGCACAGTGCCCGCTTTAGGCCCTCGTGCCACGAGGTGCTCTGCGGGAGGACGAAGGAACTCAGGATGTTGGTACTGTCTCGGAAGAAGAACGAGAGTATTGTCATCAACGATGACATTACGATCGTCGTCGTCGAGATTCGAGGGGACAAGGTCCGCCTTGGGGTTGAGGCCCCGAAGGAAGTGCCGGTCCACCGGCGCGAAGTGTTCGATGCGATCCGCCGCAACGAGGCGGCTGCTGGAAGCAAGGCAAAAGAAAAAGAAGCCGGCACCACCGACGCCGCCAAGACCGACGCCGCCCAGACGCCTAGCGATCCATAAGCGCGGACTTGCGCCCGGCGGCGCCGTCTGAACCCCCGCTCTCCGGTCTCTCGTTTCACCCCAAAGTGCAGCCTGCGCTTCCGTTTTGCGCCGCGGCGCGGACACTTTTGCAACTCTGCGCAATTAGCGGTTGCCGGGCGCCTTGACGGCACACCACCCCGCCCGGTATACACAGGGGGTTGGCGGCCGGATCGACGCCGCGGTCCGGTCCCCGCGCACGGCCCCGTCGTCTAGCCCGGTCAGGACACAGGCCTTTCAAGCCTGTAACACGGGTTCAAATCCCGTCGGGGTCACTGGGGAAAGGATGAAGGATGAGGGATGAAGGATGAACGAAGAAGACAGGCGCGAGTCTCCTCTTCACCCTTCATCCCTCATCCTTCATCCCTTCCCTACGACGCCCTCCTTCTGGTCTCCTTCGGCGGTCCGGAGAGGACCGAGGACGTGGTTCCCTTCCTGGAAAACGTCACCCGCGGCAAGAACGTGCCCCGCGAGCGTCTGCTCCAGGTAGCCGAGCGCTATCGCCTTTTCCACGGCATCAGCCCGATCAACGAGCAGAACCGGGCCCTGCTCCGCGCGCTGGTGGCCGAGTTGAACGCCCACGGCCCGCATCTGGCCGTCTATTGGGGAAACCGCAACTGGCATCCCCTGCTGCCGGATACTCTTCAGCAAATGGCCGACGACGGCGTGCGCCGCGCACTGGCCTTCGTCACCTCCGCCTTCGGCTCCTATCCCGGTTGCCGGCAGTACCTGGAGGACATCCAGCAGGCCCGCGAAGCCGTCGGTCCCCAGGCGCCCCAAGTCGAGAAACTCCGGCTGTTCTTCAACCACCCGGGCTTCATCGAGGCGATGGCCCACCGGGTTCTCGCTGCCCTGGAGGAGATTCCTGCGGAACGTCGCCAGGCGGCACGGCTGGTCTACACGGCCCACAGCCTTCCAGTGGACATGGCCCAGTCTTCCCCTTACCAAAAGCAACTGGCGGAGGCGTGCCGGCTGGTGTCGGAGCGGATCGGCCGGACCGGCTGGGACCTGGTGTATCAGAGCCGAAGCGCGGCCGGAAAAGGTGACAGGCACCTTTTGCCTGAAAGGCCCGAAGGGTGCTTCGCACAAAAGGTGCCTGTCACCTTTTCCGGCCCTGGCGAGCAACAGTGGCTAGAGCCGGACATTAAGGATCACCTTCTCCGCTTGCACGAGACGGGCTCCGTCAAGGACGTCGTGCTCGTGCCCATCGGCTTTCTGTCCGAGCATATCGAGGTGGTGTACGACTTGGACGTGGAGGCGGTCGGGCTTGGCGAGCAGCTTGGGATCAGCGTGGTCCGGGCTGGCGTGGTTGGGACGCACCCGCGGCTGGTGACCATGATCCGGGAGTTGATCCAGGAACGGATCGCCGAGTGTCCCACGCGGCTGGCCATGGGCACGCTGGGACCGTGGCCGGACGATTGCCCGGCCGGATGCTGCGTCCGCGGCGTCTGTTGATTCGTTGTGGGCTAAGTCTCAGTCCCCCAAGAGGTTGCGACAATCCATGCTTCCCCACTTGACGATATGATATCATTAACATATCATTGCGATATACAGGGGCACCCAGTCAGTTTCCGGAGGCTCTGCCATGAGTCGTGAAAAGTCGGTCCACGTCCCCAACGGTTGGGTGATTCTCTCCGTGACGATCGCCCTCTTCCTGGGCTCCATTGCCCTGATGGTCCTCTTCGTGTTCGACGCCATCGCGGCCGAGAAGGCCCACCGGTTGCCGAACTTCTGGCTCCTCTTGTGGGATGGCGTGGTGTTCGGTCTGGGCCTGTTCTCGTGCTTTGGCTACTTCACGCTTCAGCCCAATGAGGCCCGGGTACTGATCCTCTTCGGCTCCTACCGGGGCACGTCTCGGGACAGCGGCTGGCACTGGACCAACCCGTTGAACACCAAGCTGCGAATCTCCCTCCGCGCCCGCAACCGGGAGGGAGAGAAGCTCAAGGTGAACGACAAGCGGGGCAACCCGATCGACATTGCCGCGGTGGTGGTTTGGCGCGTGCAGGACACGGCCCAGGCGGTCTTCGACGTGCAACAATATGAGGAGTACGTCAAGATCCAGAGCGACTCGGCGCTGCGGCACTTGGCGAGCCTCTACGTGTACGACCACGGGGAGGTACACGAGATCACGCTTCGCACCAACTGGGAGGAGGTCGCCGGCGCGCTGCAGAAAGAGCTTCAGGAGCGGGTGGGCAAGGCTGGGGTGCTTATCGAGGAGGCCCGGCTGACCCACCTGGCTTACGCCCCCGAGGTTGCCGGCTTGATGCTCCGGCGGCAGCAGGCGGAGGCGATCATCGATGCCCGGCAGAAGATCGTCCATGGGGCGGTGAGCATAGTGCAGATGGCCCTGAAGGACCTCGCGGAGCAGGAGGTGGTCCAACTGGACGAGGAGCGCAAGGCGGCGATGGTCAGCAACTTGTTGGTGGTGCTCTGCGCGGATCGTGACGTGCAGCCGATCGTCAACGCGGGGACGCTCTATTCCTGAACGGCGCTCAAGGTCCCCTCTCCCTCTGGGAGAGGGCTGGGGTGAGGGTATGAGATCGCGGAAGACTTTCTTGCTCCGAATCAGCCCCGAGCTGTATGAGGCCCTCGAAGCCTGGGCCCAGCAGGAATTGCGCAGCGTCAACGGGCAGATCGAGTATCTGCTCAAAGAGGCAGTGCGCAGACACGGCCGCCAGCTCCCGCCCGATGACAAGGAAGGCCCATCAACCAGATCCCCCGACAGCGGGGACTAGACCGTTGCTTGGGATAGGATACGATGGGAGTCAAGCCGGGCCGCGGCACGGTAGAATAAACTGGACAGGCTCCGTGCAATGGCGCGGCGGCATGGGTTTGCAGGGGAGTTGTCATGGCACGGCGCAGATTCACGATCTTGTTGCAGCGCGAAGGCGACGGCTACACGGCCCTTTGCCCGGAGTTGGACGTCGCCAGTCAGGGAGACACGGTCGAGCAAGCCAAAGCCAACTTGCGCGAAGCGGTTGAGTTGTTCCTTGAGACCGCAAGCCCCTCCGAGATTCGGGACCGCCTGCAGGACGAGTTCTACGTGACGGCCATGGAGGTCGAAGTTGGGTAGGCGCCGGGTACTGTCGGGCAAGGAGGTCATCGACATCCTGGCCGCGCATGGTTTCCAGGAGGTCCGTCGTCGTGGCAGCCATGTCGTGATGCAGATGCGGCTTCCGGATACGACGATTACCGTACCCGTTCCAGACCACAAGGAGTTGAGGCCGGGCACGCTCGCCTCCGTCATTCGGCAAAGCCGCCTTCCCCGCAGCGTCTTCGAGGAGTAGCCCGTGACATCCGACGCGGTCGCCCTGATCCGTCGCTTGGAGGCCAATATCTCCCTGGTGGTGTTGGGCAAGAGCGAGGTCGTACGCCTTTGCGTGGTCGCCCTCTTGGCCGGCGAGCACGTGCTCCTGGAGGACGTGCCCGGCATCCGGACGCCCGACGATCTGAAGAACCCGGAAAACGCCCGCCGCATGGGCGTGGAAGTCATGAAGCGGATCTACCCGGGCGACGTGCCGGTCAACCTCGGCGCCACCAGCCTGGTGCTGAATGCCTACCTGTTCACCGGCGAGCAGAAATACGCCGACTGGGTGAAGGAATACACCGGCGCCTGGCTGGAGCGCACCCGCGCCAATGGCGGCATCACCCCGGACAACATCGGCCTGTCGGGAAAGATCGGCGAGAATCAGAACGGCAAGTGGTGGGGCGGCCTGTACGGCTGGCGCTGGCCGCACGGCTATCACAGCGTCGGCCAGGCGCTGCACATCGCCGGGGCCAACGCCATGCTTGCCGCGGGCGGGGATGCGCGATACCTGGAACTGCCGCGGTCGAACATGGACCAGTTGATCGCCCTGGGCAAGGACATGGAAGGCGGCTTCCGCACGCCCACCCGCAAGAATGCCGAGGGCTGGTGGGCCTGGGCGCCCATGGACCGCTCCTACATGGCTTCGCTGTGGTTCATGTCGGGCGAGCCGGCCGACTGGGCGCGCATCGAAAAGATTCGCGGGCGCGAGAAATCCGACTGGCGGGCGATCGTCGACATGCACAACAAGATGGACGCCGGGCACGATGCGCCCTGGCTGCGCTACCTGGCCGGCGATCTCGCCGACTATCCCGAGAAGATGC
>CAYGZI010000147.1:0-11039 GCA_964354245.1 uncultured Planctomycetaceae bacterium | reverse complement strand
CGCCCGACTCCTGTAGGACGCGTTTGCAACCCGTTTTCTGTAGGACGAGTTTCACCGCGTCCCCATCTGCACCGCCCCGACTCCCGTAGGACGAGTTTGCACGGCTGTTGTAAACCCGTACACTACTGCGCCGCGAAGGTACACAACAGCCGGCTGACGCCCGGAGCCCTAAGTCCTTTCTGCCGGGCGAGTTTCAACAATCTGCCCTTTCGGGCAGTTCTCCGGCACGCGCATTGCACATGTGAAGACTGATCGAGTGATCCGACTTTTCTCCCCGCGGCCCGCTCCCAGGCCGCTCTCCCTCCTTGGCAGAAAGGAATGTGCCATGCTCGTGCTCAGCAGGAAGGCCGACGAAAAGATCGTCATTGGCCAGAACATCACGGTGACGGTTCTCCGCGTCCAAGGCCGGATCGTGAAGATCGGCGTCGAGGCCCCGGACAGCGTGCCCGTGTTTCGCAGCGAGCTTCTCGGCAAGCCGTCCCCTCGCGAGCCCGGCACCCCTGGAGCCGCGCCGGAGACATCCGATGGCGAGTCCAGTGCCTCCGGGGACTCTTCGGCAAAGCCGACCGTCCAGAATAGCCGCGTCCCGCGCGACCGCATTGCACCCGGAGGATCGCTTCATCGCCGCGCGGGGCCGGCCCCGTCCACTGCCTCGGGGCAGCGGGTCTGTCGGTTCTCGTTCGCGTCCTGACGCGGCGCCTGTTCGACCCCAGCCACTTCCGACCCTATAATGGCCGGTTGTTTCGGTCGCGTTTTGGGTGCTCTTTAGCGAAGGAGGTGGCACGATGACTCGCAGGCAGTGCTTGGCGTTCGGATGGGCGGCGGCAGTCTTGCTGGCCGCGGGTTGGGGATTCGCAGTGGCGGCGGAGCCGGCGGCGCCGAGGGCAGCCGCCCGGCCCGACGATGGCAAGCTCCGGATCCTCGTCTTCGGCGCGCATCCGGACGACGCCGAGATCCGCGCCGGCGGCTCGTCCCTCCTCTGGTCCAAGCTGGGCCATCACGTCCAACTGGTCTCTGCGACCAACGGCGACATCGGCCACTCGCGGGTCGCCGGTCCCAAGCTGGCGGCGATCCGCAAGGCCGAGGCCCTGGCCGCCGACACGATGCTCGGCGCCTCAAGCCGCGTCTTGGACATCCACGACGGCGAACTGGAGCCCACGCTCGAAAACCGCCGCACGTTCACCCGGGTGATCCGCGAGTGGCAGGCCGACATCGTCATCGGCCACCGGCCCAACGATTATCATCCGGATCACCGCTACGTGGGCGTGCTGATGCAGGACTCGGGCTACATGGTCACGGTGCCGTTCTTCTGCCCGGAGACGCCGTACCTCCGGTCCAATCCCGTCTTCCTTTACTCGGAGGACGGGTTCCAGCGGCCCAATCCGTTCCGGCCCGACGTGGTGGTGGCCATCGACGACGTGGTCGAGCAGAAGGTGAAGGCCCTGATGACGATGGAATCGCAGTTCGTCGAGGGCGGCGCCACCGGCGCGTATCCCAAGGGCGACGCCCAGCGCGAGGCCATCCGCAAGCGCGGGGCCGATGGCTTCCGTGGCCGGTGCGCGGCCGTGGCCAACCGCTTCCGCGACAAGCTGATCGAGCTATACGGCGAGGAACAGGGCAAGAAGGTCCGCTACGCCGAGGCCTTCGAGGTCTGCGAATACGGCCGCCGCCCCAACGCCGACGAGCTTCGCCGCCTCTTCCCGATGTTGCCGCCGAAAAAGTAGGCCGGTCACTCCGTGACCGGCAATCGGCATCACGGTAGGCCGGTTATGTGGCACAGCCGCCCTCGGCTGTGCAGACGGGCGGGTGGCATGGCCACGTCTTCGTGGCCATGTCCGCGAACGCACGGGTGTGCGGTGGCAATCGCCCTCGCGACATGCCCGCGAAGACGTGGGGATTGCACCTGCGCCGCCGCTAATGACTGAGTGCGCTCTGACCGCGATTCCTCCCCTTGCGGCTTGCCACAGATGGCCTCTCTTGCTTAAGATGGTTTTATGCAAACTACCGTCGAGATTCCCGATGAACTGTACCGACAGGCCGAAGGGAAAGCGGCCCTGGAAGGGATACCGGTGGGCGAGCTGATCGCCCAGGGGTTGCGACTCGTCCTGGCGGAGCCGGGCGTTATCGGCCACCAGCGGCTCGCTTTCCCGCTGCATCGCAGCGCCCGGCCCGGCGTGCTAGGCGTCGAGGGGGTTCGTGCCGCCGAGGAGGCCGCCGCCAAGGAGGAGGATGTTTCATGTGCCGGCGCTATGTGACGTGAATGTCCTGCTCGCGCTGGTCACGGACCGCCACGCGCTCCACGGCCTTGCAGTGCGGTGGTTGGAGAACATGGGCGTGGGTGAAGCGGTCCTGTGCCGCGTGGCCCAAATGGGCTTGTTGCGGTTGCTGTACAATCCCGTGGTGATGCAGGAGGACGTGCTGGACGCCGCGGCCTGCTGGTCGCTTTGGCGTCGCCTGCTGGAAGACGAGCGATTCCGGTTTGCGGCGGAAGAACCTTCCGGTTTCGACATCGCCTTCGAGCGTTTTACGAGCGGACGAGCTTTCAGTCCCCGCCTGTGGACGGACGCCTATTTGGCTGCCTTCGCTCACGCCGGTCGACTGACGCTCGTGACGCTCGACCACGACTTCCGAAGTTTCCAGGGGCTGACTTGCGATGTACTCGACGTCCCCCGACGCTAGGATCAGTCATCGGCAAGCGGTGTGGCGACCACGACTATCCCGGAAGGTTTTTGAGGAGGCGGTTGACAGTCCAACTACCGCCGATCATGTTCAGAGTCGTTGTCCTGCCGCTGACGGCTATTCCGGCTACCTCCCGGCGAAAGCGGGAGGGCGCTAGGCCGCCGCTAATGACCGAGTGCCCTCTGACCCCAGTCCCCGCGTCTTCGTGGTCATGTCCGTGAACGCACGGGTATTCGATGGCAATCGCCCTCGCGACATGTCCACGAAGACGTGGGCATGCCACCCGCGCGGAGACGGCGAGGTGTTGATCAGCGGTTCACGGAACGTAATACTGATGGCATCAAGTAGGGGAATCGCCATGCAGTTCAATGACTTGCTGGCTGGTGCGGGTATTGAGCCGAGCTGCGTCATGGTTTTCCGGCATCGTCCGTTGGAGCCGGAGCTGCGTAAGGTGTTGCCGTGGCTAGCCAACGAAAGGCCCGACGTTTTCAACGCGTACCAGCAGACTCAGACACCGAGAGTTGAAAAGGCGATGAAGCGTGCGCAGTTTGTGGCGTCGTTCATCGGGCATGAAGCGGGCAAAGCGCTATTCGTTGGGCTCTATAAGCTCGTTGGATGGAAGGCCCTGTCACGGAAGCAACTCTTGAAGATTCCGGCACATCGGGAGCTGCTCGGATTCGGAATGCGTGACGACGGGGCCCAACGAGTCAAGATTGACTGGTTCGACCTGGATCTCTTGGAGTTTCACGCGGAATGGAAAGGCAAGCTCATCGTCAAGTGGCCCGGGAAGGAGCTAGCGTACTGGCGCTGGGCCGACCGCAATGTGATTTCGATCCACGCGATTCTCCAAGATTCAATTCTCGACCGTCAAATGCCGGAGTGGAGCCAACTGACATTGACGTGGACTGAGCTTCGTGTGCTGCCAAAGAGTTGGCGTAACACGCTTTCCCAATGGCGGGGTATCTACTTCATCCTGGACGTCACTGATGCCAAAGGCTACGTCGGGGCGGCTTATGGGAAAGACAATCTGCTCGGGAGATGGTTGAACTACGCCGCTTCCGGCCATGGCGGCAACAGGCAACTCCGGACACGCAAACCAGAAGATCTGAGGTTCAGCATCCTGCAACGTGTTTCGCCTGACATGAAACCGAGCGACGTAATGGCTCTGGAATCGAGTTGGAAGGATCGTTTGCATACACGGCAGTTTGGGATGAATGACAATTAGCTCGATGTGGGGTGAGATCGCACTTAAGTGCGATCTGCCCCGAATCCTATGAGGGAGGCCCCATGAAAACTGCGATCATTTGCGCAGTGTTCGGCCTGGCGCTGGGCGTTCTCTCCGCGGTTGCCCCCGTCGCCCTGTCGGCGGAAGCGGGGCGAGAGACGATCGGGTTTGACCAGGACTGGCGGTTTCACCGAGGAGAGGTCACAAATGGACAGGCGGCCGAGCTGGACGACTCTGCCTGGCGGCGCCTCGACGTGCCGCACGACTGGAGCATCGAGGGCGGGATCTACGAGACCGGCCCGGAATCCGTCGCGCTCGAAGGCCCGTTCAACCCCCTATCGCCCGCCCGGGACGGCGGCGGGTATCTGGACGGCGGCATCGGCTGGTATCGCAAGACCTTCACGCTGCCGCAGGCGGCCAAGGGCCGCTGCGTTTCTATCGAGTTCGACGGCGCCTACATGGATAGCGACGTCTGGCTCAACGAGAAGCATCTCGGCCGCCATCCTTATGGCTACACCGGGTTTCAATACGACCTGACGCCGCACTTGCGGTGGGACGGCCCGAACGTGCTGGCCGTGCGTCTGAACGTCGCCCAGCCGTGCAGCCGGTGGTATTCCGGCGCGGGTATCTACCGGCACGTGCGGCTGACGGTGACGGACCCGGTCCACGTCGCCCATTGGGGCACGTACGTCACGACGCCCAAGGTCGCCGCGGACGCCGCCACGGTGCAGGTCCGGACGCGCGTCGTCAACCAGGGCAAGTCCGCCACGCAGGTGCGGCTGGAGACGGTCGTGCTCGATCCGCGGGGCGCCGAGGTCGCGAAGGTCGAGGCGCCGGGAGGAGTCGGGACTGGCGCCGACGGGGTTTTCGTTCAGACATTTGAGGTTTTCCGTCCGGAACTCTGGTCGATCGAAACGCCGCAATTGTACGCGGCCCTCTCCCGCGTGTACGTCGGCCAACGCTGCGTGGACCGCTACACGACGCCCTTCGGCATCCGCACCTTCGAGTTCACGCGGGACCGCGGGTTCCTGCTCAATGGCCGGCGCGTGCCGCTGCAAGGCGTCTGCAACCACCACGACCTCGGATGCCTGGGCGCGGCCGTACACCGGCGTGCCATCGAGCGGCAATTGGAGATTCTCAAAGGCATGGGCTGCAACGCCATCCGCACCAGCCACAACCCGCCCGCCCCCGAGTTGCTCGATCTCTGCGACCGGATGGGATTGGTGGTGATGGACGAGGCGTTTGACGAGTGGAAGGTCGGCAAGACTCCGTTCGGCTACGGCCGGTTCTTCGACCAATGGAGCCAACGGGACCTGGTGGGCATGTTGCACCGCGACCGCAACCATCCCTGCGTCGTGATGTGGAGCATCGGCAACGAGATCAACGAGCAGGGGGCCAAAAACGGCTACGAGATGTCCAAGCGGCTGGTCGACATCTGCCGCCGCGAGGACCCCACCCGGCCGGTCATCGCAGGCTGCAACAACCCCGCCCCCGCAGTGCGTACGGGCTTCGCCAAGCCGTTGGACCTGCTGGGGATCAACTACAATATCGACGCTTACCGCCGATATCGGGGGCAGTTCACCCTGGTCGCCTCGGAGACCTCCTCGGCGCTGAGCACGCGCGGGGAGTACAACCTCTTGCCCGGACCGGACGGCAAGCTTCAGATCCGCGTCCAGCACAACCATCAGGTCACGTCTTACGATCTGGGCGCGCCGCCTTGGGGCTACATCGCCGAGAGGGACCTGCTGGCAATGGCCGCCGCGCCGTGGGTGGCCGGGGAGTTCGTCTGGACAGGCTTCGACTATATCGGCGAGCCGACCCCGTATGCCTGGCCCGCACGCAGCTCGTACTTCGGCATCGTGGACCTCGCGGGTTTCCCCAAGGACCGCTACTACCTCTACCGCAGCCGCTGGCGCCCGGAGCCGCTGGTGCACCTGTTGCCGCACTGGACCTGGCCGGGCTATGAAGGCAAGGCAATCCCGGTCTGGGCCATGACCAACTGCGACACCGTCGAGCTATTGCTCAACGGCAAGTCGTTGGGCGAAAAGGGGCTGGACCGGCAAAAGGCGCTGCACGTCGAGTGGAGCGTCCCCTACGCTCCAGGAACGCTCCGCGCGATCGGCAAGCAGGGCGGCAAAGTCGTCTGCACTGAGGAAGTCCGCACCGTGGGCAAACCCAAGCGACTGGTGCTGAAGCCCGACCGTTCGAAGATTGCCGCAGACGGCGAGGACCTCTCGTTCGTCGAGGTCCGGGTTGCGGACGCGGAGGGGCTGGTCTGCCCCAACGCCGACCACCTGGTCCGGTTCCGCATCGAAGGTCCTGGCTCGATCGCCGGCGTGGACAACGGCGACCCGATCAATCACGAGCCCTTCCAGAGCGACCGGCACAAGGTCTTCCACGGACTGGGCTTGGCAGTGGTCAAGGCGGCCCGCAATCCGGGCCGCATCGTGCTCCACGCCGAAGCGGAGGGCCTCGACGCGGCCAAGATCGAACTGCAGAGCGACTCGAAGCCTTGAGCCGGCCGCGGGTTCTTCTCAGCGCCAACGCGTTGCGGACCTACCGAAGCTTCAGCCACTGCGTGAACTGGCACCGCGGAATGGGATTGCTCATCCAGGATGTGTCCGGCTCGGGCAGGCGCAGGGCCTCGCGCACCGTAAGCCAGCCCTGTCTCAAGTCCATCGAGCTTGTAGTGCCCCGGCGCGTGGTCCACTGGAACCGCCGACGCTCCTCGCAAATGCCCGCAATCTGCAGGGCAATGCGGACGTCCTGGGCCACGTAGTCGAGCACCTCCAGATGGCGTCCCTGCGCCCAGAGCTTCGGGGCCAGCCATCCGGACATCCCGGGCGGCTTGCCCGGGATCCCAAGGGCCTGCGCTGCCTTATCGAGCGCTACGGGGAAGCCGCGGTCGCAGAACACGTGGAACATCATGTCCACTTGGTCCAGCGCCAGGTCCATGCACTCGTCGAGCAGGCCGGACTCCTCCCCAAGGACGTCGAAGTCGAACCCCAGGCCGTTCCAGGTCAACAGCGTGTAGCCGTCTGCAACCAGTTGGGCCAGGTCGCGGACGAGGCCGCTTGCCTCGGTCTGCGACATCCGTTTTGCGGGAGTTCCGTCCGGGCTCTTTCCGTGCCAGAAGACCGGCTTCTCAGCGTCGCACCGCAGTGCGGCGGCACACGAGATCCCCAACGGGCGATGGGGCCTCCAGTCAAAATCCTCGCCCGGCACGTCCTTGGAGGTCTCGATGTCGAAGGCGACGTACTTCCGCGTCATGCTCGGAGTCCCTGTTCGACCCAGTGTCGCGGCGCAGCGGCGTCTTCAAACCCGCCGCCGAGTCAATACAGCTCGATGACCTGTTCTCCGCCGTGGGCCGGATTGCCGATCAGTTGTTGGCCGGCTGGATCGACGACGAAGTCCATCAGCTCCAGCGGCACCTGACCGATGAGCACGGGGCAGTCGTCGGAGACCTCGATCACGTCGCTAGGGCAGTCCCGGCCCTGGACCGTCAAGCGAACGGTTCCGTACACCTGGGCGACTCTTGGGCCGGTGCTGGTACGCACCGACCGAGTGTGCAGCGGGCGCAGCCCAAGCTGCTCGATGAACCGGCGGGGCATCGACAACATGCTGGCGCCGGTGTCCACCAGGGCGTCAGGCACCTCGACGCGGCGGACTTCGTCGAGAGGCAGCAAGCCCCGTGACGCGTTCTCCAAGTCGTGCAGGTTCTCAATCGTCGCCGCAACCGCCACTCGACCCATCGTCTGGCTCTCTATGAATTCGACAAACTCATCCGGATAGTGGGACAGATCCAACTTATCCTCATCGGGCACAGGTCTAATGCCCCACTGCTGCATCGCCAGGACGCCGAACAGCACGTCGATGGATCTGCCGTCCTCATCGGTCCCAATCTGATCGACGACCAAGGCGTGCGTGGAGATCTGGTGTCCTTCAATCTCCGCTTGCAGAAGGGCCGTGATGTCGGTCTGCTTGACCTGTCCTCCGAGCGCACTGCGGATGGGGCGGGGAGCCTTGGAGGTGGTCAGCAGTTGAGCAACGGACGGAACTACGTACGTGTTCCGGGCGCCAGTGTCAAACACGGTCCAGAACTGACGTCCATTCACTTTGATCATCTGCCGTATTCTTCCCATCGCGGTCCCCTCGCTACGGGCTGTTCAAGTTCTGACCCCGGAGCCACCCCCATCGGTCGCGCCTGGCCGGGTTTCCACGACGAAATCGCTCTGACCAAGGTCGTAACCGTTCCTCACGGCGAAATCCGCCGTCTCCAAGACGTACACAACCTCGCGAACACGCAGGTAGTGGATGAACTTCTCGATCTTGAACTTCATGAAAACCGCAACGACGAGAATCAGAACGTCAAACAGTCCGATGCTCAGCAGTGTGTGGTCCGCTTTCGTGCCGAGTGAAAGCGCGATGGCCGCGCCAGCCATGATCAGTCCAACAAACGTAGCTGTGATGAGCCATCGGGTGGCGTACCAGACAGATGTCGCCATACGCACATGCGCCTCGTTCCGGACGATGTCTTTGCACCGTTCCGGTACAAGGAATTGAAGTCGGATCTTGAGAACGTTTATGAACATCTTCGATCATCTGGTCCATGTACTCGGGTCTCGTCCCTTCCAGGGGACCCATTTCGCCAGATGCCCCAATCTTCTCCCCGTCAAGTACTCGTGAAGGAAGAAGTAGGGAAACTGCGCATCGTATTCCGAGATATCGGTTGCCTGTTCGGACGTTGGCTGGACGGCCAGTCTGGCGCGATCCTCTTTCGACAATCGAAAATCACGCCAAATGAGGCGAGCGCTCTTGTAGTCGGGAGTTTTCGGATCCTGCCGGTAGAAGATTGACCCTAGAACGTACGCGGCCACCAGCAAGACGCCGGTGTTACCATAAGGCCCGAGGCCGATATCCTTCCATTGGGGCACCTGGTCTCCCAATGCGGGTGTCGAAGAACCCGCTACTGTGGTGCCAGATTCGCATGTCGCGCTGCACACGGAATAGCAGAAGGCATAACCTGACCACGCGACGACTGTCGTAGCGAGGACCACGGCAAAAAGCCCCGGCACAAGACTCCCCAAGAAGTCGATGTAGAAGTCCGTCAATACCGACGTTTTCCGGTCTCCTGTCTCGACCGACGTTTTCCGGTCTCCAGTCTCGCTCATCGTGTCACTCCGGGTATGAATTCTCTCGAGCACTGAGTGCGTTCGGAATTCAGAGAAGCGGGTAAAGGGCGAGCTGCCAAGACAGCGTTGCTGAACGACTCCTACTTTAGCCGTTGAGCCGTACGACGGCAAGAGCCACCAGACGCCAGCCGGCCGCGTAGCCACCAGCCCGGGGTCCGGCCGGCACAGCCGGCCCTACTTCTGGACCACCGTGGGAAACGACCGCAGATCGGCGAGGTGCTCAAGGAGGATCCGCCGTACCTCGAGCACGGCCAGCGGATGGGAGTGGATTCCGCTGTGGTCGGCCGGCACGACGAGCTCGCTCTGGGCGTCGTCGATCCGCGCGCTCTCGACCGCGACCACCCCGTCGCTGTCGGCCGCGAGCTTGCCCAAGAGCCCGCGGTAGGGGGCCACTCCGAGGATGTTGTGGTACTTCACCCACGGCGCCCGCTGGGCGGCGAGCATCACCGGGAATACCGGAGAATCCGGGGCCAGCGAATCGATGCTCGTGTCGATCCTCACCAGGGACCAATCGGGGAACAGCCCGCCGTTGTCGCGGAACAGGGCCTCTTGACCCTGCAGGAGCTTCTGAGGCAGGCGGATCAGCATCGTGGCCAGCCACCGCGTGGTCTGGTTCGAGAACTGACTTCCCCGGTGCGGCGTGCCGATGGTGACTACCCGGCGCACGGACGGGTTGGGCTGGAAGAAGAAGGCGTCTTGGAGCCGCTGGCGGACCTCGGCCGACGCCTTCACCTGGTCGGGCGGCTTGTCGCTGGCCGCAGCCCAGAAGTCGCTACGGCTGTTGAAGGTCTGCATCCGCGATATCAGTCCCCCCATGCTGTGCCCGATCAAGACCATCTCGTCCAAGGCCGGCTCGCGGTGCCCGGGGTCGAGCGCCTGCCGCATCTCCGCCAGGTCTGCCCGCAGTTGCGCCGCGCTGATCCAGAACGGCTGCGCGGTCGGGTAGAGGTAGAACCACACCTGGTAGTTCTCCCGGATCTCGGGCGAGCTGCGCAGGTCGTTGAACATCTGCATCCAGGTCATGGGGCTGGACCACAGCCCGTGGACCAGGACCACCGGGATCTTGCCGGGCTCGTAGGGCTGGACCCTGTAGAGGCCCATGACCGGCCGGGACATGTCGGGCAGCTTGGAGATGAGGAGATCGGGACGCAGCAGGCCGGCGTAGGCCAGCAGGTCGATGTTGATGTGCGAGAGGTAGTAGGCCAAAGGCGTGGTGAGATCGCTCTCCAGCGGCACGCGCACGCCGCGGACCGCAATCTCGGTGACGGCCAACGGATCGTACAGCTCCAACACGGCCCGGCGCCGGGTGGAGGGGCCCAAGCCGCGGCCGCCGTCGGCGGGTTGGGCGCCGGGGGCCGCTTCCGAGTTGGGGTCGGGCCGTAGGAAAGCGGTTACGGGGAAGCTGAGCCCCGCAGGATAGTACTTCGCACAGGGCGGCTCGCCGCCGTAATTCTTGCGCACGGCAATCAGCGGCGTCCCCAAGCCGTACGAGCGGTAGTGGTTCTTCAGGCCCTTGATCTCGTAGTCCGACACGAACTCGAAGCGGTCGAACTCCTCGTGGCGCCATTTCCCCCCGCGGACCACGCAGGTGACGTCCCAGTTGCCCCCCGCGGTCCGCATCGTATAGGTGTTGCCGGGCACCAGGGCCTTCTGCTTGCACAGCAAGCGGAGCGACTCCTCCAGCGCCCCATTGTACAGGTCGCAGGCCGCGCGGTACTGCGGGTCGTAGGGATTGCGGAGTTCCCGAAAACGCTCGTCAAACAGGTACTCGTAGGCGTGGAGGACCGAGGCCCCGTAGAAGTGAAGGGCCAACTGCGGATCGGTCGCCTCGACCCGCTTGCCTTGGAGGTAGCTCAGTTCGGCGATGGCGTAAGCCGTCTCCGGCGACGGCTCGCGCTCGACCACCGCTTGAACCTTCTCGAGAAACTTCTGGGGATCGCCGT
>CAYGZI010000146.1:0-11040 GCA_964354245.1 uncultured Planctomycetaceae bacterium | reverse complement strand
GGCATGTAGCCGATCAGGCGGCGGATCTCCTTGGGGTGGGTGTAGATCGAGTGGTCGCAGACGTAAGCCTCGCCCCAGGTGGGCTGCAACAGCGTGGCGAGGATCCGCATCGTCGTGGTCTTGCCCGAGCCGTTGGGACCGATGTAGCCGAAGACGTCGCCCCGGGCGAGTTCCAGGGTGAGGTTATCGACGGCCCGAAGTTGGCCGTAGGCTTTGGTGAGGTCTTGGGTTCGGATCACGGGGAAGGGGCTGGGGGCTAGGGTTCAGGGTTCGGGGTTCAGGCGAAATGATGAATGATGATTGATGAATGATGAATGGCAGAGGCGGAGCCCGCACAGCGCCGCGAACCAATTCGTCGCCACGCATTCGCCACTCATCATTCATCATTCATCACTCATCACTCATCATTCATCATTCATCATTCATCACTCATCACTGACGACTCATCCCCCCGTTGGTTTCTTCACCGGGAGCACGAAACGGTAGATCGTGGTGTGGCGATCCTGCGGTCCGGCGATCGCTTTGCCGTCGCAGAGCCATTGGGCCCCGCGGGAGGAAGCCTGCGAATCGTCTGCCGGTCCTTTGGCCACGAGGACGGCGCGGCCGGCTTTCAGCAGGTTGCTCATGTCGACAAAGCCCTGATAGCGGTCGGTCAGACCGGTGTTGCGGAAACCGCCGACCGCCTCAAAGAAGCTCATGATGCGAAGGATGTAGACCACGTCGACGCTCGACTGATCGTAAGGCGCCGCGCCCTTGTCGGCTCCTTCGACGGACATGAGAAACGACCTCAGCTCGCGGCGGTCGTGAGTCGTGCCGATCGAGGCCGACTGGCCGGGCCCCAGAGCGCCCAGTTCGTACACCCAGCGGCCATGAACGAGCAAGCACTGCGAGAGGGGGAAGCCGAGCCGGTTGGTGACCGTGCCCACGGGCGTGTGGCTCTGCTCGGTCAGATCGGCTGCCAGGCCGGGCTCGACGCGGGCGGTCCAACGGGCACAGAGACTCTTGGTGGACCACATGGCCAGCGGCACGGCAACGAGCCGGTCCAGGCGCGGCGACGCCTGATAGGGTTGTTCCCAGTTCACGGGGCCCGCGGTCTTCGGCGACATCCCGCCCAAGCCGCTCCCCGGCAGGCCGAACCAAGACACCAGCAGGTCGGCTTGAGCAGGCCCGCCGCGTGCGGCAGGTTGCACACCTGCGCCGCGTGCGGCAGGTTGCACACCTGCGCCGCGTGGGGCAGGTTGCACACCTGCCCCGCCGGGCTGGCAGGAAACGTCGTAGGACTGTGTTTGCGGGCTGAAGAGGCTCGCCCACGACATCCCGCGGAGCAAGCCCGAGGATACGTCCACGTCGACCAGATCGACCTGGTTGAGGCGAATCTGGTCCCCCTTCAGCCGATGGGCCGCGATGTAGGCCGCAAGGCAGCACGCCAGCACCAACGGCGGGAACGTGAGCCAGGTCCACTCCATGCGGCGGAGGACCTTGCGCAAGAAGAAGTAGTCCACGGGGCCGATCAGCACCAGATAGCCGACGAACACCGCAACCACCAGCCAGAAGGAAACCGCGGGAATCCCGGCGAACTGGTCCAAGGCGCTCCGCAACTGGCCGGCCACGTCGTCGAAGCCGAAGTGCATCACCGTCGAGCTTTGAGCGGCCTCAGCGAGTGGGGCTTCGCTGATGTCCAGGAGCTTGCGCATCAGGAGCGGCCGGCCCGGCCATTGGCTCAGGGGCGGGAGGTCCAGGTCCAGCGCGGCAAAAACCACCTGGCCGAAACCCGTCGTGCGGCGGATCACCAGCGGCAGGCTCCCCTCCCGGGCCTCGACGGTCCCTTGGACCTCGGCCAACTGCGGAACGCGAAGCTCCAGCCTGGCGCCGACCGATCGGGAGACCGCCGCAGGGCTGCCACAGTACGACTCCAGGGCGTTGGATTGCCGCAAGGTGAGCATCTGCTGGAGCTTTCCCGGCAGAAACGGGCTCAGCGGGGCCCCTTCCTGAAAAAGCTCCGCGGCATGGCGGCCCGCGCAGACGATCAGCGTGCCGCCGAGGTTGACCCACTGGCTCAGGGCGGCGATTTGCGGGCTGTCGGGCTTGAGACCTCGATAGACCTCGGGCCGGCTGGTCGAAAGGACCACCACCTCAACTCCTTCGTAGCCGTACCAACAGTCGGGCATTTGGCTAAAATCGAATTTCCTCTCCTCGCCGTCCTCAGCCTCCGGCCCGCCCCGCTCGCGCTGACCGCCCAGGTGTACCACCGTGGCATGGTCGCCGGCGTGGCGGCGGAGCACGCCGACGGCCTCTTCGACGCCCATCGGGTCGGGGCCGACGACCAGCATCAGTTGCTCGCTGGAGGGAATCGCTTTGGGAAACAGGCTCTTCTTTGCCGCGGCCCCGGCCTCGAACACCTTCTGCGGAACTACCCGGTCTCCTTCCCGAACCTCGACGGAAAGCAAACTCTCGATCCGGCCGAAACGGACATACAGGAGCACGGTTTCAGGGCAAAGCGCAATCACCCGCCGGTGCAGATTGGCCCCAATATGCACACACGGCGATGCGGCGCACGTGGCTGCCGCGAAGAAAGCGGGCTGCACCCACCCCAGGCGCCATAGTATGGAGATGCGACATGGCACGCCGTCACCGTCGGGAGCCGTGATCGCAACCTGGTAGGTCACAGGTCGGCTGCCTCCGCGCAGGAGGACTCTCACCGGCGTCCACAGCCCGGGCTTATAGCGTCCTGCAAAGCCGACTTGCACGCCGAGAATCTCGGGCGGCGACTGCTGCTGAGCGGGCCCCGCATGGGGAATGCCCAGCACGCCCACGAGAATCAGCATCACGACGCAGCGCTTCATGGCTTTCCCGCATCCGGACATACACAAACGAACTGCCCGCAGCCCGGACAGCCCGTGCCGTACTTGCTCACAACCGCCTCGGTGAGGTCCACGCCGGCCACGTTGGCGATCGTGGTGAGCCAAGCCAGCACGTCGGCGAACTCGGAGGTCTTCTCCTCATGGGTCCCATTACGCAGGGCGGCCGCCAGCTCGCCGATCTCCTCCAGGAGCCACATGAACGTGCCCTCGATGCCCCGGGCGACGTCCTTGCGGAGGTACATTTCCCGGATGAGCTGCTGAAACTGGGCCAGCGTAATGGCCGGCCGGGCATCTTGGCTAGGGGGCGCCGATCCGTGTACGGAATCCTTGGTCACGTTCTACGATCTCCGTCGGGGGGGGAAGGACCGGGCCCGTTCCCACTGGGAATTATTGCCTCCAGGTGGTGTCGCCGCAAACCCAGGGAGGAGTTCGGGATCTGATACGCCCAGTAAGTGGCTCTGGTTCTCTCATGTGGCCTTCCCATAACCCCCCGGCCAGCGGCACAAAGCCGCGACCGGCGATGCCGGCCCGTTCGGGCGCGACCGGCGATGCCGGCCCGTTCGGGCGCGACAGGCGATGCCGGCCCGTTCGGGCGCGACCGACGGTCGCGGCTTTATGGCCCGGATCGCGATCATTCCAAGAGCCATTGGACCACCTGCACCAGCCCGTCGTCGTCCTGGCCCGGTGCGATGCGGTCGGCCGCTGCCTTCACTTCGGGCAGGGCGTTGCCCATCGCTACGCCCAGCCCCGCCGCACGAATCATCGGGATGTCGTTTACGTCGTCGCCCACCGCGCAGATCGCCTCGTCGCCGATCCCCCAGGCGCCCGCCAGCCGTCGGATCGCCGACCACTTGGTAACACCCGCCGGGGCCACCTCGCATAGGAAGCCCATGTACTTCGGGCTCCGCAGCACGTGCGTGGTCAGCCGGCCCGGAAGCTCCCGCTCCAGCACGTCCTGCAACTGGAGCATCTGCGCTCGGGTCCCCATGGCGAATCCGGCGAAGACCCCCGCCGGCGGACTGGCGAGCATGTCGGGCACGACGCGCCCGCAATCGGCATTGACCTGCATGTACTCGCCCAGCTCGGGGCCCTTCACGTCGGGCCGGGCGAGATAGAAATCGCACCCGTCGAGGAACGTATCGCCGCAGAGAACGGGCTCATAGCCGCAGCCGACAATGACTTGCATCGTGCGCACGAGCACGCCCGGCTCGAACTCGGCACGGAACAGCGTGCGGTGGTCCTGAGGGTCCTTGACCAGGGCGCCGCTGGCCGTGACCAGCGGCACGTCGATCCCCAGCGGCTCGACCAGGTGCAGGGTGCGGCTGTAGCGCCGCCCCGTGGCCAGCACGACCTGGATGCCCGACCGGCCTGCGCAATCCAGCGCGGCCAGGGTGGCCGGCGTCAGCTCGTCGCGGGTGTTGACCAGCGTGCCGTCGATGTCGATGGCCAGTAGGCGGAATCGAGACATGGGAGAAGGAACCGACCGATCGGGCCGTCTCTGGACTGCGGCCGGGTCACCTGCAAATGCCTCCTGGATGCCGAGCACCTCGCGGATCAGCTTGCGCGGCGCGCCAATGTCCACCACATGGACCTGGCCCGTGTAGGCGGCCGCGCCGGGCGCAGCGAAGCCGCGCTTCGGAGCGACGAACGTGCAGGTGTGGGCCGCGCGGATGGTGTGCCGGGCGGCCTGCCCCGTGTCGCAATCCAGCCCGCTGGGCAGGTCGATGGCCAGGATTGGGGCGGCAGCCGCGTTGAGCTGGTCGATCACTGCGTCCAACGGCGGCCGAGGCTCGCCGCGGGCGCCGGTCCCCAAGAGGGCGTCGACGATCCATGCCGCCCCGGCGAGTCCGGCCTCGATGCGCTCGGGCTGGTGTTGCGGCCCGAAAAAGAGGATCGGCACGCCGCTCTTTGCGAGGATCTGGAAATTCACGCCCGCGTCGCCGGCCAGCTCGGCCGGATCGGCCCAGACCAGGACGCGGACCGCGTAGCCGCGCACGTCGAGGTGGCGCGCGACGACGAAGCCGTCGCCGGCGTTGTTGCCCTTGCCGCAGCAGATCGCGACCGGGCCGGCGATCCCCAGCCTCTCGAGGACATCGGCGACCCCGCGCCCGGCATTCTCCATCAAGACCAGGCCGGGGATTCCATACTCGTCCATGGCCCGGCGGTCGATCCGGCGTGACTCATCGCGGGTGATGGGGCGCAGGTCCACGTATGGCTCCAAGGTTGCACCTTCTCCACGGCACTCCTAGAATAGCAGAGAGCGTCTGTCGCGAAGAGGGGCTCTCTCGTGTGGGGAGATTGCTGCCAGTGCCGATCTACGAGTATGTTTGCCGGGATTGCGGACACGAGTTTGAGTGGCTCCTGCGGGGGGATGAGAAGCCGTCGTGCCCGACGTGCGGCCGGGGCCGGCTGACCAAGCAGTTGAGCGTTCCCGCAGCCCATATGGCCGGGTCCGCGTCGCCGCCGTGTCCTGCCAAAGAAGCGGGGATGTGCGGCGCGCCCCGGTGCTGCCCGAGCGACTGCGGCTTGGGCGGGTCGATGTGAGCGGTGCGGCGTGGGCGCCGAAGCCGCGGCCCCGATTCCCGCGGTGGCCGCGGCTTTACAGCGCCGAGCGGCGGGTTTACAATCAGGTGATGGCCTCGGATCCGCTTCTCCGGAGAAGATCCTAGTGGGAGACAGCTCGGTCGATTCCCCGGCCGCAGAGGTGCGGCCCGCGCGCGCCGCGCTCGAGCGCGCCCTGGCAGCGGCGCGGACCGCTGAAGATAATCGCGGCCGCGACATCGTGGTGCTCGACATGCGCGAGCTCACGACGATGTTTGACTACTTCGTCCTGGCCACGGGCACCAGCCGCCGCCAGCTCCACGCGATCAGCGAGGAGATCGACCACATGCTCGAAGATCGCATGGGCGACCGGCGTCTGGGCATCGAGGGCTACGAGCGGAGCCGCTGGATCCTGCTGGATTACGGCGACGTGGTGGTCCATCTGTTCGACGCCGAGACCCGGGCCTACTACTCCCTGGAGGACCTCTGGGCCGAGGCGAAGCGGGTGCCCTGGAGCGGGGATCAGGCCAGTGAAAAGTAAGATGTGAGAAATGAGAAGTGCAAAGTGAGAAGTGAGGATGCCTTCCCCAATTTGCACTTTGCACTTCTCCTTTCTCACTCCGTACTCTTCACTCCGGCATCGCCCTCCCGAAACACGCTCGCCTCCGCCCCCTAACCTCCAGTCCCTAGCCCCCAGTCCCTCGCCCCTGCCATGAGCATCCTTCTCGAACTGCGAAGGCGTTTCGCCCGAGCGCTGGCTGACTTGGGGGGCGATACCCAGGCCCTGCTCGAAATGGTCCAGCCCAGCGGGGACCCCCGCTTCGGCGACTACCAGGCCAATCTCGCCATGCCCTTGGGTAAGCAGTTGGAGCGTCCACCCCGGGCAGTGGCCAGCGAGATCGTCGCCCGGCTCGACGTGGCCGACTTCTGCCTGACGCCGGAGATCGCCGGGCCGGGATTCATCAACCTGCGAATCCGCGACGAGCACCTAGCCGCTCGCCTCGCGGCAGCGGTCGCCGACCCGCGGCTGGGCATCCCTCGGGTCGAGTCGCCGCGGACCTTCGTGATCGACTACTCCGCCCCGAACGTGGCTAAGCCCATGCACGTGGGCCACATCCGCTCGACGGTGATCGGCGATGCCCTTTACCGGACGCTCAAATTCCTTGGCCACCGGACGATCGGCGACAACCACCTCGGCGACTGGGGCACGCAGTTCGGCATGATCCTCTACGGATACAAGCACTTCCGCGATCCCGAGACGTACCGCCAAGACCCCGTACACGAGCTGGCCCGGGTCTACAGGCTGGTCCGGCAGTTGATGGACTACCACGAGGGCAAGCGGCAACTGCCCGAAATGGAGGAGCAACAACGGATCCGCGAGGCGGCACTGGACCAGAGCAAGGACCAGGCCGGCAAGAGTGCGGACAAGAAGACTCGCAAGGGCCTGGAGCGGGAGGAGGCAAGGGTCCAAGAGGGTCGCGACGAGATCGAGGCAACGAAGCGGCGGATTGCCGCCGTGGAAAGCGACGAGAGACTCGTCGCGCTCGCCGGGCAACACGCGAAGATCGGCGAGTCGGTCCTCGCCGAGACCGCCAAGCTCCACGCCGGCGACGAGGAAAACCTGCGCCTGTGGCGCGAGTTCATGCCGTGCTGCCTCGACGAAATCGAGCGGATGTACAAACGGCTCGGAGTCCGCTTCGACTATGCCCACGGCGAGAGTTTCTATCACGACCGCTGCGCGCCGCTCGTGGAAGAACTCCTGCGGCGCGGCATTGCCCAGGAGAGCGACGGGGCCGTCTGCGTTTTCTCCGAGAGCCGCGACGTGCCGATGATCGTGCGCAAGCAGGACGGGGCGTTCCTCTACGCCACCACCGACCTGGCCACGGTCAGCTACCGCATGGAGACGTGGCGGCCCGATGCGATCCTCTACGTGGTGGACCACCGCCAGTCGCTCCACTTCGAGCACCTCTTTGCCGCGGCCCGGCGTATGGGCTACCCCGACGTGGAGCTCCAGCACGTCAGTTTCGGCACCGTGCTGGGCGAGGACGGCCGGCCCTTCAAGACCCGCTCGGGCGAAACCGTGGGCCTCGAAGAGTTGCTCGACGAAGCGATCCGCCGCGCCCGCCAGATCGTTGAGACCGGCGACGACGCCAAGCCCGACGGCCCCGAGCTTTCCGCCGACCAGCGGGCCCGGATCGCAGAGACCGTGGGCATTGGGGCCCTGAAATACGCCGACCTGTCGCAGAACCGGACCAGCGACTACGTGTTCAGCTACGACAAGATGCTGGCCATGAACGGCAACACGGCCACCTACATGCAGTATGCCTACGCCCGGGTGCGGAGCATCTTTGCCAAGGGGAACGTGGACGTGGAGGCCCTGCGCGCGTCGAGGGCCCCGATCCTGCTGGGGACTCCGGCCGAGCGGGCGCTGGGGCTGGAGCTGCTCCGCTTCGGCGAGGCCCTGGACCTCGTGGTGGAAGACTACCGGCCCAATCAGCTCACCGGCTACTTGTTCGATCTGGCCAACTGCTATTCGACGTTCTTCGAGAACTGCCCGGTGCTTCGGGCCGAGACTGCCGAGTTGCGGCAGAGCCGTTTGGTGCTTTGCGATCTGACGGCGCGGACGATCCGCCAAGGGCTGGAGCTTCTGGGGATCGACGTGGTGGACAAGATGTAGGGGCCGGCCACCACTCGCCCCGCCGGGATTGATCTGGTATCATGCCGGTTCGCCGGCCCACGGGTCGGGGTCGCAGGGCGAATCGGTACCCCCACACAAAGCGAACCATCATGGCCATCGACGTCTACTCCCTCTGTCCGGGCGGGACCGGCAAGAAGATCAAGTTCTGCTGTTCGGACTTCGTGGCAGAGCTGGAAAAAATCGACCGGATGATCGATGGCCAGCAGTATCACGCTTGCCTGGAGCTGGTGCGGCGATTGATGGAGAAATCCCCCACTCGGGCCTGCCTGTTGGCCACCGAGTGCATGATGGCGCGGGTCACGGACCAGCTTGAAGAGGCCCAGGCGGCCGCCGCCAGGTTCGTGCAGGCCCATCCGGAGAACCCCCTCGCTTGGGCGGAAACGGCGATCGTCGTCGCCGTGACCGAAGGGGGTCTGGCTGCGATGCCGCCGCTGCAAAAGTCCCTCGAGTGTTCCGGGCGCGAACTCTCGCTGCGGGTTTACGACATGCTGTGGACGGTTGCGCAGATCCTAGCCCTGGACGGAGACTACCCGGCGGCCCAGGCGGTCCTTTCGCTCCAGGCCCTTGCCCTGCGCGACGACGCCCGCCCCATCGAGCTGCTGAGCCGAATCCACAGCTCGCCGACGATCCCAATTTGGGTCCGCGAGCCGGCGCGCATGAAGGAGCCCCCTGCAGACGCGCCCTGGAAGAGCGACTTCGAAGCGACCCTGCTGCAATCCCGGTTCGGGTTGTGGAGCAAGTCGGCCGACGGCCTGGCCGCCCTGGCCGCCAAGGTCGGGGACTTTCCGGCGATCTGGTACAACCTGGCGATCCTGCGGGGATGGGGCGGCGAGCCGGCGCGGGGCGTGGAAGCCCTGCGCAAATACGCGTCGTTGGACGTGCCGCTGGAAGACGCCGTCGAGGCCGAGGCCCTGGCGCTCTACCTCTCGGACGACCCGCTGGGCGACGAAGTCGACCGCCTTCGGCTGGAGTACGCGGTCGAGGATGCAGAGCAGCTCCAGGCGGCGTTGAGTTCCGCCCGCTGCCTCGACGGCATCTCCGCCGATGCCTTGGCAGGGCAGGACGAGGATGGGCCGCCGGCCAGGGCGGCCTATCTGGTCGGGAGCCGCGAGAAGGTCCTCAGCGCGGAGCCGCTTTCGCCCGAATCGCTCCCGCGCGTCTTGGGCGTGGCCCGGCTTTACGGGCGCGAGACGGACCGGCCGGCCCGGCTGGAGGTAAGCGGCGTCAACTCCGGCGAGCTGGCGCAACTGAAGACCGTCTTGGCCACGGCCGCAGGACCGCTTTTGGGGGCGCCGTCCAAAGAGGAGGCCATGGGGCGGGTCTCGGCCACGCGCGCTTCGCTCGATTCCCGATGGATCCTGCCCAAGGACATATCCGAAAAGCAGCTTCGGCAGCTTTTTGCGGAGGAGGAGCGGGACGCCTTGACGGACCGCTGGCCGCAGCTTGCGCTGGGGGCGTTGGGAGGCAAGACGCCCCAGGAGGCGGCCGCCGACCCGGCCCTCCGCATCCGGCTGCTGGCCGCCATCCTCCTCGTCGAATCCTGGACGGAGCCCATGGGGAGCCGATTCGACTTCAACGAGTTGCGCGGCCGGCTCGGACTGCCCACGCTCGAGCCGATCGATCCGGACGGCCTCAAGGTCGAAGACCTGTCGGCAACGCGGCTGGTCCGCCTCGTGGCGGAGAAGCTCTCCGACGAGGCCCTCGCGATCTGCTTCCGCCGCGCCGCGGGATTGAATGCTTCAGCCGCGGTCACCAAGTTCGGCCAGGCCCTGGTCGGTCGCCCAAGCTATGAGAAGCAGCCCGACAGGCTGCGGGCTTACGCCGCATTGGCCCGGGTCGCAGAGAACCTCGATCGGGCCCTGGCTTGCGTGGACGAGGGGCGCAAGGCGGCCGAGGCCATGGGGCAGTCCTCCGCCGGTTGGGACCTGCGCGAGCTGTCGCTCCGCTTCCAGCGGGGTGAGGGTGCCGAGGCCAACCGGCTGCTGCGCCACATCGAGAGCCAGCACGCGCGCGAGCCGGGCGTGGCCTCTGCCCTGCAGAACATGCTGGTGCAATTCGGACTGCTTCGGCCGGACGGTACGCCGGCGTATGCCCCCGGAAGGCGAGAGCCGGAGGCGCCGGCCGCCGCAGTGCCCGCCCCCGGCCAACCCGACGAGTCCGGCAAGCTCTGGCTCCCCGACAGCCAGCGTCCTGCGGGCGAGAAGCCCCGCATCTGGACGCCGGGGATGGAATAGTGACACATAAAGCCGCGACCGGTGGTCGCGGTCCGATTTCCCGCGACCGGTGGTCGCGGTCTTGCAGTGTGACAACGAGGAGATCGCCACCATGTCCACTCGAAATCACGTCGCGCGACGAGAGTTCCTGCAACAGACCTTGACCGCCGGGGCCGCGGCGATCTTGGCTCCGTCGCTGGCCGGCGCTGATCGGCGCGGGTCTCCCGACTCCGCCGTGGCTCGGTCTGGAGACCGGCCACAACCCGCGCAAGACAAACCGAAGGACCGCTGGCAAATCGGCATCTATACCCGCCCCTGGGCCAAGTGGGACTACCGCACGGCCCTGGACGCGATCGCCGAGGCCGGCTTCAAGTACGCCGGCCTGATGACCGCCAAGTCCAAGTCGGGGGTGGTCATTTCGGCCGAGAGCAGCCTGGATGAGGCGCGAGCGGTCGGCCAGGAGGCCAAGAAGCGCGGCCTGCTGATCGGCTCCGTCTACGGCGGCGGCTACCCGGTGCGCAAGGATTCGTTGGAGACCGGGATCAAGGGCCTGCGCAAGGTGATCGACAACGTGGTCGCCGCCGGCGGCACGTCGCTCCTCTTGGGCGGCACCGGCGACCCCAAGCTCCAAGAGCCCTACTACAAGATCGTCGCCGAGTGCTGCGACTACGCCGCGGAAAAGGGGATTTGGATGAGCGTCAAGCCGCACGGCGGCCTGAACGCCACC
>CAYGZI010000145.1:0-11040 GCA_964354245.1 uncultured Planctomycetaceae bacterium | reverse complement strand
CCACGAGAAGGGGGCCTTCACCGGGGCGGGATATCGCCGCAAGGGGAAGATCGAGATGGCCGACGGCGGCACGCTCTTCCTCGACGAGGTGGCGGCCATCCAATCCAAGATGCAGGTGGACCTCCTCCGCGTGCTGGAGACCAAGGAGCTGACGCGCGTCGGCGGCACGCGCCCCATCAAGGTGGACTTCCGCGTCATCTGCGCGACCAACGACAACCTGGAGCAGGCGGTGGCCGAGGGGCGGTTCCGGGAGGACCTCTACTATCGCATCAACATCTTCACCATCCAACTACCTCCGCTCCGCGAGCGCCGGTCGGACATCCCGGACTTGGCCCGCCACTTCCTCGCCCGCTTCGCCGGGCAGATGGACAGCCGCATCACCGACATCGCGCCCGAAGCCATGGACCTGCTTACGGCCTACGATTGGCCGGGCAACGTGCGCGAGCTGTCCAACGCGATCGAGCGGGCCATGGTGGTGGGCACTCCGCCGGCCATTCGGCCCGAGGACCTGCCGCTGCGAAGACCGGCCAACGGCGGGCCCACGCCCGCGGAGTCGCTCGCGGAAATGGAGAGGCGGCACATCTGCGCCGTGCTGGAGCGGACCGGCGGGAACGTCACCCGGGCCGCAGAGATCCTGAAGGTGGACCGGGTCACTGTGTACAACAAGATCAAGAAGTACGGCTTGCGCCCGTAGGCGCGCTGACGCCGATTGCGCGCCGCCCTGCTACGGCGTCGCACCATCCGCCGTCAGTAGAGGGTCAGTTGCAGCTCTTCTCCCGCTGGCGGGGGGCGAGTTGATCGGCAGGTAGGTCCACCATTTCCTCGATTGACCGCTTGCGGTCGGCGACCTCCGTAATTCGGGTGGTGGCTCCAACTGACCACCCATCGACCGGACACCGCATGACCGCACAGCGTTTCTTGCGGGCTAGAGTGCTCAGGCCTCCATCATCCTTGACCGCTCACGCATGTGAGGAGTCATTTACCGGAACGGTAAGACTTTTCTCAGTCCAGGGCTTGCATTCTCTTTACCTTCTTGGTAAGCTTCTACTACATGAAGGTCGATCATGGAAGTGTCGTTCGCCAACTCGAAGCTTCAGAAGCTATGCAATTCGGGAGCAAAGCTCCGCGGAGAATATGGTCCCAGGATGGCCTTGCTGATTCAACAACGGCTCAGCGAATTGGCCGATGTCGAGACCCTTTCCGTGATGCGATCCATCCCTGGTGCGAACTGCCATGAGCTGCGTCAGAACCTCAAGGGGCATTTGGCCGTCACTCTTGTGCATCCAGATCGTTTGGTCTTCAAGGCGAACGATGATCCCATACCACGCAAGCCCGACGGCGGCCTGGATTGGGAGCAGGTTAGGGCCGTCCTGATAGTCGGCATCGGAGACTACCACTAACACCGACCATTCTAGGAGGCAGTACACAATGTCTAAGACATGTCCATTTCAACCCGACTATGCCGTGTCGCCGGGAGTCACCCTCAAAGAGACGATCGACATGAAGGGGCTTTCTCAGGCCGATCTCGCTCTGCGGAGCGGGATGGCTGAGAAGACAATAAGCCAAATCATCAATGGCATCGCTTCTATTACCTATGAGACAGCGGAGAAGCTGGAACTAGTCTTGGGAATCCCGGCCAGTTTTTGGAATGCTCGCGAACGTTCATACCGGGAGGCGATTGTCAGGAGCGAGGAAGCCAAGCGTTTAGAGAAAGACGTTGACTGGCTACACGAACTTCCCCTCTCCACCCTGATTGAGCGGGGGCATATTCACAAAGGCAGCGAGCAGCGATCGCTTGTGCGCCAAGCGTTGCGTTTTTTCGGTGTAAGCAGCGTGGAGGCATGGCGCAACACGTGGGCCGCGCCCGCGGCGCACTATCGCGGGCAGGCCGTTCAGGAGAAGCGACCTGGATACGTCGCGGCCTGGCTCCGTCTTGGAGAGATCCAGGCTGAAGGTATCGATACAAAGCCGTTTGATGCAGGCGAGTTCAAGCGTGCCTTGGCGGAAGTCCGCAAACTTACAGTTGCTCAAGCAACCGAATGGACAGACAAGATTGCCGTACTATGCGCTTCTGCCGGCGTCGCGGCCGTCTTCACGAGAGAGATTCCCAGCGCTTGCGTCAGTGGTGCTACTCGGTGGCTCACAAAGGACAAGGCGTTGATTCAATTGAGCCTGAAGTACAAGAGCGACGACCAGTTCTGGTTTACCTTCTTCCATGAGGCTGGGCACATTCTTCTGCACGGCAAGAAGCAGGTCTTCATTGAGTATGGGATTAGCAGCGCGACCGACGAAGAGCAGGAAGCGAACATGTTCGCTCGAGACGTACTGATCCCACCAGCAAACCAGCATCGGCTACCACACCTCAAGACCCGCACGCAAATTCGGGAATTCGCCAGCTTGGTTGGCATTGCGCCGGGCATCATCGTTGGTCGTCTTCAGCATGACGACCTTGTTTTCAGGTCCGCATTTAACGATTTGAAACGCAAGCTCACATGGGGGTCGTGAATGCGTCGTAAGTTCGCCGCGTCTGATGAATTCATTGCATGGGCACAGAGCCTTAGCGGGATGTTAACGAAGCTTCGGACGGAGTATGGCAGTATTGCGGAGATGGTCGAACACCCAGCATGGGACGAAGGGAAAACCGAATACGCGATGTCGCTTGTGAAGAGTCTACGCAAGCATCTGTCGAAAATGGACAGGGAGTTGTCAAGCCATGTTGAGGAAAAGTTTAGCAAAAAGCAGCGATGAATTTCTGTGGGACTGCATGGACGCCTATCGAGACGAGCATGGCGGTTCGTTTCGGATGGAGGACATGGCGCGGTGGATTCTCGACCGGGGGCTGCTTCCGGCTCCTCAGATCAGCCCTGTGCGTCTGTTGACACGTAATCTCAAGCAAGCTGCACGCCGCCGACGATTCCGGGACGCTCAAGGCAGGACTGTCAGAAAAGTGGTCGCCGCGAAGATTAAACGATTTGACGTGAACGGAAACAGAATGTTTGACGTGGTGTGGGATTACCTGCACGAGATGAGTTTTGACCACGCGCTAACATCTTTCTCCCAGCGCGATGACGTCATCGAGAAGCAACGGCTTGCGGCAACGCGAGACGTTCACAGTTTTCTCGACAACAACCCAAGTGCCGTTGGGCACGAAAGCCAGTTTCGGTTCGGCTTCATGCTCGAAGAACCGGCATCGATAATCGAAGAGAAGATCAAGGAGACGACCGTGAGGCCGCTGCCATCGGCCGATCTAAGCGATGAGCATCAAGCCCGCTTGCTCTCCAAGACAAAACCTCGCTAGACGACTACTTCTTCCATCGCGTCCGCGCGGCCTTCCTGGCAATCGCTTGGCGCTGTTCGGCCGTCAGTCTGGCTGTCCGGGCCTTCCCGCCCTTCTTTCCCCCCAGGCGACCTAGAGCTACTGCCGCGGGGTTCTTCTCGGGCTTGGCCGGCTCGGGCTGATCCGCCAGCTCGGCATCCGGCTCCACAGTATCAAGAATGTGGCGGACGATTTCCGCGGGCTCTATCTGTCTGCTTGATCGCTTAGGCATACCCAGACTATAGCCGGCATTCCCGCTACCGACAATCGCGCCTCAGGAAACCCGGATTTCAAACTGACCCACTACTCCGCCGTCTTGAGATGCTCGGAGGAGGGATTCGCACTCGCGGGGCCCTGCCGCGCGTGCCACTCCGAAGCGATTGGCGTCGGGCAATGACACGACTCGTAGGTCGCGTAAGGAAGCGGCGGCTCCGGGCAATACGTGTACGGGATGCAGCAGCCGGACGGGTAACTGTGATAGGCGCCGGCACAACCCAGGCACATTGCCAGGAGGGCAACCGCCCCGAGCAGCCAAAGCCCGCTCTTAAGAGCCATCGCAATCTCCCTTGAGGCTATTCGTCTTGCGGTGCTTCCGGGGCCGTCTCGGGCCCGACGCGCCGAGCGAGCTGGCCGCCCGCGACCCGCTCCAGGCCCGCCAGCGTCTGGCGAAGCTGGGCCTCGAGCCGGTGGTAGGCAATGCGGAATCGCAGGAGTTGACGCCAGTTGTCCACCAGTTGCAGGAAATCGGTGGTGCCGGCTTCATACGCGGTCGTGGAGGCCCGCAGCGTCTGGTCCGCCCTGGGAATGATGTCGTCGCGGAAGAGCTTGATAAGCTCCTCCTGGCTGGTGGCCTGGACGAAGAGGTCCTTGACCTGCTGGACGGTGCCGTCCCGTAGCGAGTCGTACTGCCTCGCATCGGCCACGGTCTGGGCCTCGGCTTCGCGCACTCCCGCTGCCAGGCGCTTCCGGTAGATCGGCACGTTGAGCATCACGCCCATCCCCACGTCGTCGATTCCGTCGGCCGTGGGCGCGATGGCCTTCGACGTAGTCATCGCGTTCCAATCCACCGTGAAGTTGAAGTCCGGATAGTACGCCAGGCGCGCCAGCTCCACCTGACGCCGGTCGCGCCGGATCGTCGCCAATTGGGCCTGGAGTTCCGGGCGGGCAGCCACGGCCACCTCGTAAAGCCGCTGCACGTCCCGGGGGATTTCCTCGCCCGAGAGCCGCTCGACGGCTCCCACCGGCGTGTCGGGTGAGACGTGGAGCAACTGCGCCAAGCGGGTCCGCGCGCTCGTGTGCTCCTGGCGCATGCGGATCAGCTCGCCGTCCAGACTCGACACCTCGACCTGCGCGCGCAAGACGTCCTGCTGGCTCACTTTGCCGGTCCGGTATCGCGCTTCGGCAACGCGCGCCAAGTCCAGCAGCAGTGCGCGGTCCTCCTGAGTGATTTGGATCGCCTTCTCGACGGCGTACAGGTCGTAGTAGGCCCGCTTCACCTGCTCGACCACGGCCAGCTCGGCGGCCGCCAATTGGGCGCGGGCCGCGTCGGTCTCGGCCTCGGCCGATTCGGCCTTGGTGCGGAGCTTGCCGAGCCAGGGCACCTGCTGCGACGCGGAGACGGCCGTGGTAACACGTCCTCCCGCGGTCTGCGGCACCGCGGGGTAGAATGGAAACCCCATCAGAGAGACCATCGGATCGCTCAGGCTCGCGGCCTGGGGCACGCGGCCGGCCATGGCGTCCACCCGTTTGCGCGCGGCCTCGATTTCCGGATTCTGCGCCAAGGCATGTTCGATGTAGACCTCAACGGGCTGGGGTCCGGCTAGGCGGGAGAGAGTGGGCGGCACGGCCTCCGCGGCAGGCGCAGGGCTTGTTGCCGCCTGGTAGCCGGCAGAGACGACGGCCGGGTAATCCGGGTCGTGGACCTGCCGTGCTGCCCGGCACCCTTCGACTGCGGCCGCTACGGCAATCGCAGCCGCAAGGTTTGCCCAGACCCTACACATCGCCATCGCTCCACTCTCGGGCAGTGTGCCGCTGCTTCGCGGAAGCAGTGTCGTCAGTGTGCCACTGCTTCGCAGAAGCAGTGCCGCCCTAACCGCAGGGCACTGCTTGCCTTCCGGCAAGCAGTGGCACACGGGCAAGACGGAGTCTTCCGCATAATCCGTATCGGCCGATCTTGGGGCGAAGTCGATAGAATCGGCATTCCCGGCCCGGGCCAGGGCAGGTCCGACTGGCGTCACAAAATGCCGCCGCTACTTGCCCTGCACGTCCACCATGAGCGTCGCCGCGATCCGGCCGAGCCAGATCCGCCCGTCCTTGAGCTGGCGCTCTGCCTTCGTCACGTTTCCGGTAAACCCGTGCCCAAAGCCGGGAGACCCGAGCGAGAACGTGCATTCATACTTGCCGGGCGGGATGCGCGGCAGGCCGTCCATCGTCACGGTCCGCGTCATGGACTCTCCCTTCTTGAGGCGCGAGAACCACGCGGTGTCCGCCTTGGCCCAGGGCGTCGGCTGCGGGGCGCCCTTGCGCGGGTTGGGCCACCCGAACGTCACGTTGTCGTCCAGGTCCCGCCCGCGCACCCCGTTCTGGAAATCGTGGAAGAAGGCGGGGTCGATCCGCTGCGGGTCGAGGACGTAGAGGTCGTCCTCGTCCGCGTTGCGGACGGTATACGTGTAAACGACCGAGCAAGTATCCTTCTCGTATTCCACGCGCACCTTATCCAGCGAGCACTGAAGCCCGGCATGAAACTTGCCTTGGCGGCGCAGGGCCTTCGCGACCCGCGGGTCGTCCCGCACGTCGATACGCGATTCCCCCTTTCGTAGCACCGACATCAGGTCGAGGGCCAGCAGGTCCTTCTGGCCGCCCGTGCCCAGGCCGTGGATCAACGCCGCGTTGCCTTCCGGAGCAAAAGACGAGATGAGCGACCACAAGGCCCCAAGGTAGCACCGCTGGCCGTCGGCCACCACGACAAAGGGCGTTCCCCGCAGGTTGATCCGGTTCCAGGCGATGGAAACGTCCTTCTTGAGGTAGACGCAGTGGCTCGACCAATCATACCGTTGGATGTCCTCGGAGGCGATCCAGGGCTTGTCCTGCAAGACGAGCTGCGCGAGAGGCATTTTCCGGGCGCTCTCAAAGTGCATCTCCCCATCCTTGAGCAAGTAGAAGTTGACACCGGGTCGGGCCTCTGCCGCACGGACAAACGGGCCGTCGAGAACCATCGCGGCCGCCAGGACAGTAACAACCGCAGGGACAATCGCAGACGACAGTTTCATTGCGTTTCTCCTTGGTCCAGGACAAGCCTACAGTAGCTCTTCGTGTGGATTGTACGCATTTCTCCGGGGACTGAGTGTAACGTCCCGGTAACGGCCGTCTGCAGCCTTGCTAGCTCGACCGAAGGACCGCGCTGCCCTGCTACAACTAGAGGCCATCAAGCGCCTCCGCGATGCCGGGCAGGGCCGCCAGTAAGGCGTCGCCACGAGGGACTCACACCTCGCAGGACTGAGAGACTGTGCGGGGGATGAGTCGATTTGCCATTGCCCGGGAGAGGGCGAGGCCGCTATCATGGAGGCGAGGGGGCAGTCTTGCGGGTTAACCTTGGCCCCCCAACCGAAGCGAAAGGAGTCGCTTTTGGCCACCGAAGGTCTTACGGCCATGAGGTGCCGTTCCCTAGGGATGCTGGC
Organism: uncultured Planctomycetaceae bacterium; assembly: GCA_964354245.1. Classification (GTDB taxonomy): domain Bacteria; phylum Planctomycetota; class Planctomycetia; order Pirellulales; family Thermoguttaceae; genus CAYGZI01. The sequence continues at coordinate 4,047 of CAYGZI010000145.1, read as the reverse complement.
CTGCACGGTCATAGCCCCCCTGTTGGCCGTATTCTGTGTGTCTTCTGGCGAGGCCGGAAAGCAAGCGTCGGGCGGCGGCTGGGCTACCGGCCCCAACGACTCGGACGTGGCAACCAGTCGCGCCGCTGCGACCCGACCCGGTTCCGGCGGGACCCAACCGGGCGACCTTCTCCGCGGACGCCGGCTGGCCCCGTTCACCCCGAGCCCTGTTCGGGTTGCCGCATACGACACCGAAGCGTCTGTGAGCCCGCCTGCGCCGGCCAACCCCGCGACAGGACATGGTTCACCTGGGGCCAGGGCCGTTTTGGGTGCGCAGCCTCGCACGGGGGTCATCGACGAGTCCCCGGCACGCGGCGCAGCCGTACGCGGCCGCCTGGTGCCTGTGTCGGGTGGGGAGGGAGTGAGCCCAGCCGAGGACCGGCTGGAGTGCGTTTCGGAGCCGCCTACCGCGGCCGACCACTTCACCGCCATTCAGCAACGTCTTCGCAGACTTGGCGCAACCTATTACCGTCTTGAGACTTGGGGAGAGAGAGGGGACCAGTTCCGCTTCCAATGCCGTGTCGCATCGGCCGAGGCCCCGGGGTCCGTCCGGGACTTCGAGGCGGTTGACCCCGAGGCGGTTCAGGCCATGGCCAAAGTGCTTTGGCAGGCCCAAACCTGGTGCTCCGCCGCCGGCCAAAACTAGCCTTGTCAAGGGAGCCACGGCACGCGTAGGCTGAAGGGACGCGGAAGGCGACCGGCAATGAACAATGCCTCTGACCGGCAAGGGAATGGGGTGCAGCCTCCTCCGACCCTTCGACCCGGTCAGGGACCCGCTTGACGGGGGCCTCAGCGTGCGCAGCAGCGTCGGAGCGAAGTTCGGGAGCGTTGCCCTGCTGTACCGGCAGCCGTGGCTTGGCCGGACATGGCCCCCGAGACCCCATCTGAGGTGGGGGTTCAACCCTGTGGCCCGTCCTAACGGGGGAGCGACAGCCCCAGAGGTCAATGGGCCCACGGCGCGTGGGCCGGCGGTCACTCGGCTGGAGGGAGTGCTGTTTCTCGCCCGAGAACCTCTGGGAAGCCGCAAACTGGCCCGGTTGGCAGGCTTGGCTGACGGCACCGAAGCGCGTACACTGGTCCGGGCCCTCAACCGGCTGTACGATGAGGAGGGTTGTGCGTTTCGCGTGGTGGAGGTGGCGGGAGGGTTTCAGTTGCGGACCCGGGCGAAGTTTGGCCCCTGGCTGCGGCGTTTGCACGCGGCGCAGGGCGAGGTCCGGCTCTCAGCTCCGGCCCTGGAAACGCTGGCCGTGGTTGCTTATCGTCAGCCGGTGCTGCGGGCAGACATTGAAGCCATTCGCGGCGTGCAGTGCGGTGAGATTCTCCGGCAACTGATGGAGCGCGACCTGGTGCGGATCGTGGGGAGGTCGGAAGAGTTGGGCCGGCCGCTGCTCTACGGCACGGCCAGGCATTTCCTGGAGGTTTTCGGATTGCGCCACCTCGACGAGCTGCCGCGGTTGAACCAACCTATTCATTTCAGCAAGACGGAAGGGGATGCGAACGTGAAGACCGTTAGCGACACGAAGGTCGTCTTGGAAGACGCACTCGGCCAGCCGAGCGCCGCGCTGTTGGAGAAGCAGCTCAACGCAGCCGCCGGCAAGGCCGGCGACGAGGACGACGAGGATCTCGACGCCTTGGAAGAGGAAGACGAGGAAGAGGACGAGGAGCTCGAAGACGACGAGGATCTCGAAGAGGACGACTGGGAGGAAGTCGAGGAAGAGGATGACGACCTAGAGGACCTCGACGAAGAAGAAGAGGAGGAATCGGAGGAAGAAGAGGAAGAGGACGACGACTGGGAAGACGACGACTGGGAAGACGACGAAGAGGACGAAGACGAGGAAGAGAAAGAGAAAAAAAAAGGGGACAAGGGCTGGGAATAGCCGCCGGCGTAGCCCGCCGCAACCGGATGAAGGTCTTCACCATCGGCCACTCCAATCATCCCCTCGAAGCGTTCCGCGACTTGCTCCTGCGGCACGCGGCGGAGACCGTCGTCGACATCCGCTCGAGCCCCTATTCGCAATACTGCCCGCACTTCAACCGGGACGGTCTGAGTGCCTACTTGAAGGAGCAGGGAATCGAGTATCGTTTTCTGGGCGACGCCCTGGGGGGCAAGCCGCCGGGAGACGGTTTTTACGACGACTGGGGGCGAGTGCTTTACGACCGGATTGCGGCGTCGCCCGCGTTCCGCCAGGGGATCGACCGCCTGATCCGCGAGGCCCGGCGGCGCCGCGTCGCCGTGCTCTGCGGGGAAGAGGACCCGGCCGAGTGCCACCGCCGGCGCCTGGTGGGCCGCGTGCTGCAACAGCGCGGGCTGGAGCTCGTTCACATCCGCGGGGACGGACGGGCTCAGACCGAAGAGGAGGTCGCCCGCGAGGAGCGTCAACGCAAAACCGGCGGGCAGCTCGCCTTGTTCGACTTCGAGGAGGCGGACTCGTGGAAATCTACACGATCGGTTTCGCGCGAAAGACCGCTAGCATTGCCCAGCGGATCCGCAAGTCCCGCTCCGTGATCCTGGGCATGGGCTTGACGCGGGAGTTCTGCCCTTCCACGGAGACCAAATCCGCCCATTGGCTCCAGGTCAACAATATCCATCTGGAGACGAATCCCACGTGGCAGCTCGGATAGACGGCACTTTCTTCAAGAAGTTCGGGCCTTGAACGAATACAATCCCAAGGGATCGCCTCCTTGCCCTAGAGTCCATCGGAGGAATCGACATGAGACTGTCCTCGATCTCGGCGGCGTTGGCAATTGCCGTGCTCAGCGGCGGCTGCTTTATCATCCGCCACGACGGGCCTGCCCTGATCGAAGGTTCGGGCACCAGGGCCTCCCAGACACGGAAACTGGAGGCGTTCAGCGGAATCGAGCTGAACGGCGCCGGCCAACTGCGGGCCAAGGTGGGCGCCGAGCCGTCGATCACCCTCCAGATCGACGACAACCTGTTGGACGTTATCACCACCGAGGTCCACGACGGCCGGCTCGTCATCTCCAGCAACAAGCCCTACAGCACGTCCTTGGGGCTGACCGCCACCGTCACCGCACCCGAACTCTGCTACTTCTGTCAGCGGGGGGCGGCAGACGTCCAGATCGAAGGAGTCCGGGGAGAGGAGTTCATTGCCAAGCTTCTCGGGTCCGGCAACGTCCGGGCATCCGGCGAGGCAAGCCGCGCCACCGCTGAGATTTCAGGCTCGGGAAACATCGACCTCTCGGGCTTGGCGGCGAAGGACGTGACCGCGGAGATCAAGGGGAGCGGCGACGTGCGGGTCGGCGCCGCGGAGACGCTGCGGGCATCGATCTACGGGAGCGGAAACGTCCGCTATGGCGGTGATCCGAGGGTAACAGAACTCATTCTCGGCAGCGGCACCGTGCGGAAAGAGTGAGCGGTCCTGAGATCTCGGGCGCTGCCCTACTGGGCCTTCACCCGTAGCGCGATGTCTTCGCTGAACGCCGGCGAGACGAGCGTGCGCCCGCCGCCGTCGTGCTGGAGGTCTTCGCTCTTGTCGACCGCGCCGGAGCGGGTGTTGACCCATTCGGCGCGGTACTTCCCGGCGGGAAGTTGCACGGTGATCTCGGCCGGGGAGGGCCCGTGGTAGTAGATCGCGTAGGCACGGCCCTGCTGGACCAGGGCGCGGACCGTGCCGCGTTTCGACTTCACCTGACCGTCGTTGGGCTTCATGTGGATGAAATCAAAGCCCTCGACAAACTGCCTGAGTATCGCCAGTTGCCTGCGCAGCTCAACCCCTCCGCCGCCCGGCGACTTCGTGACCTTGAAGGTCCCGTCGGGCCGGCTGCACGTGAACGAGTAGTCGAGGCTGCTGTAGATCGCCCCGCCCGAGAGCAGAAACTCCCAGCCCTCGCGCCGGTACCAGAAGTCGCCCGTGCCCTTGAATCCGGTCTCGTCGTCGGCAAGCACCTTGCCGAGGTCGTAGTTCATGGGCACGGTGTCGGGCGGGCTGGCATAGTGGAAGTTGAAGATCGAGACGTGCGGCGTGGGCTTTGCGATCTTGGCCTTGC
>CAYGZI010000144.1:0-11136 GCA_964354245.1 uncultured Planctomycetaceae bacterium | reverse complement strand
GGCCGATGACCAGTCGGCCGACGTTGACCGGGTGGAAGCCGTCGACGTCCTTGTCCGGGTCCAGCGAGTAGAGGACCTTGCTCTCGTCGATGTGCTTGGGCAGCGGAAGCTGCACGAGGATGCCGTGGACCTCCGGGTCGCGATTCAACTGATCGACCAGATCCAGCAACTCTTCCTGGGTGGTCTCGGCGGCCAGGGTGTACTGATGCGACTTCATGCCCAGCTCGTCGCACGCCTTGCCCTTGGCCGTGACGTACGAAACGGAGGCGGGGTTCTCGCCCACCAGCACGGTCGCCAGGCCGGGGACAATGTGGTGCTTGTCCCCCAGCTCGGCCACTTCCCGGCTCAACTCGGCGCGAATCGCCGCCGCCAGGTCTTTTCCGCTGATGATCTCTGCTACCATAAACGATCCTCTCTGGCCAACTTGGCGCGGCCTGCGGCCAAACGGCGGGCAAGCCCGCCCGCTACGCGGACTCGAAAAAATCACGTTGGCGGGGCGATGCGCACGCGGCGCCCCTCGATCCGGACGCGTCCGGCCGCGATCAGACGCAGGACCTCGGGATACGCCTCGCACTCTGCCTGAAACACCCGCGCGGCCAAAATCTCCGGGGTATCGTCCTCCATGACCGGCACGGCCCTCTGCAAGATCACCGGGCCGCGATCGTAGTGATTGTCCACAAAATGGACCGTACACCCGCTCACCTTGGCCCCGTACTCCAAGACCGCCTCGTGTACGTGGCGGCCGTAGAACCCTTCTCCGCAAAAGGACGGAATGAGGGCCGGGTGGATATTGACCACTCGATGGGCGAAGTCCTCGGGGATCGTGAGTTGCTTGAGGAAGCCGCCCAGGACCGCCAATTGCACGGCGGTCTTACGGCAATGGTCGAAGATCACCTCGCTAAACTGCTCCTGGGAGTCGAATGCCTTGCGATCGACGACGACCGCGGGGATATTGGCCTCTTTGGCGAAGGCGATCCCGCCCGCTTTGGGGGTGCTTGAGACGACCAAGACGATTTCGACCTCGCGCAAGTCCCCCCGGGTCTTCTCGATCAGGTTCCGCAGGGTGGTTCCGCCGCCGGAGATCAACACGGCGATCCGCAAGGGATGACTGAGTTTTGCGGCATCCATCGGTCAGGCCCCTCTTGCTCGGGTTGGCCGCCACTATAGCCGGAACTGGCCGGCTTGCAAGTTGTCCTTGACCTCCGGGGACCAAACCCTTACACCAATAGGCGTCTCGCGGAGGCCGGACCACCGGAACATTCCTAAACGCCGAGATTGAACTCCCATCATGCCACGCGTGATTGTGCTGGACGATTTGTCCCCAGACGGACTGGCCCTCTTGGGGGCGGCCGGGAACATCGAGCATGAAGTGCGGACCGGCCTGAAAGGCCGCGGCCTTCAGGCGGCTCTCCTCCAATTCGACGGAGCGATCTGCCGCAGCGGTGTCAAGATCACGGCCGACGTGCTCGAAGGCAACCGGCGCCTGAAGGCCATTGCCCGGGCCGGCGTCGGGACCGACAACATCGACACCGAGGCTGCCACCCGCCTGGGCATCGTGGTCATGAACACCCCGGGGGGAAACACTGTTTCGACGGCTGAACATACCATTACGCTTATGCTGGCGTTATCCCGCAACGTTTACCCAGCCTACCGCGCCTTGACTAAAGGCCGGTGGGACCGCAAGGCATACACCGGCACCCAGTTGGCCGGCAAGACCCTCGGCATCATCGGCGTGGGACGCGTGGGCCAGGCCGTGGCGACTCGCGCGCTGGCCCTCGGGATGCGGGTCTGCGGTTACGACCCCTTTCTGTCCGCCCAGCGGGCCAAGGAACTCGGCGTGCAGACCTTTGGCTCCGTGCGGGCGATGTTGCCGGAAGTGGATTATCTCACGGTCCATACCCCGTTGAACGACAGCACGCGCCATATCATCGGCGCGGACGAAATCCGTCTGATGCGCAAGGGCGTCCGGCTGGTCAATTGCGCCCGCGGGGGCGTGTTCGACGAAAACGCCCTGATCGAAGGGCTCAGGAGCGGACACTTGGGCGGCGTGGCCCTCGACGTGTTCGAGACGGAGCCGTGTACCCAAAGCCCGCTTTTCGGGATGCCCAATGTGCTCTGCACCCCACATCTGGGGGCAAGCACGGAGGAGGCCCAGTCTCAGGTTGCGGTCGAGGCCGTGGAGCTTTTGATCGACTTCTTCACGACCGGTGCGATCCGGCAGTCGGTCAACATGTCGCCGCTGGACGCCAAGACGTTGGAAGGTCTGCGCGGGTATCTCGACGTGGCCTATCGGCTGGGGCTGCTCTTGGCCCAGGGGGACCATGCGCCGCCGACCGCGTGCCGCGTCTCCTACCAAGGCGAGGTCGCCGGCAAGGACACCCGCCTGGTCTCGGCCGCCTTTGCCGCCGGGCTGCTCCAGCGCGCCATGGACTCGGCCGTGAACCTGGTCAATGCCGAAGTGCTGTTGCGCGACCGCGGCATCAAGCTGGTCGAAGAGCGGATCAGCGAGCCGGGCGACTTCAGCTCCCTGATTACCGCGGAAGTGATCCGCAACGGCCAGTCCTCGCTGGCTGCGGCCACCCTCTTTGGGGCCAACATGCCACGACTGGTGCGCAAGGGCGATTTCTGGCTGGAGAGCCGGCTGGACGGGATCCTCTTCCTCACGGTCCACAAGGACGTGCCGGGCGTGATCGGCAAGGTGGGCCAGGTCTTCGGCAAGCATCAAACCAACATCGCTTATCTGTCGGTCGGCCGAGGCATCAGCAAGCCCGGCGGCAAGGCGATCGGACTGTTCGGGCTGGACAGCCAACCGCCCCCCGAGGCCATCGCGGAAATCCTCGCCCTGGAGCCGATCCTTCGGGCGTCGGTCATCCATCTCCCGCCGGCCGACAAACTCCCCGCTTGGCTGGGAGGCTGAAGGACAAAGGATGAGGGATCAAGGACGAAGGATGAAGGATGAAGGATGAAGGATGAACGGCGACGACCGTGACCCGCGCGGAGAAGGTGCGAACAATGGGCATTCATCCCTCATCCCTCATCCCTCATCCCTCATCCCTCATCCCTCATCCCTAGACATCATCGGGTGCGGCAGGGTTGGCAAGACGTTGGCCCGATTGTGGACGCGGCACGGTGTCTTCCGGGTCGGGTCGATTCTCAACCGCACGCTCCAGAGCGCCGCTCGGGCCGCCGGATTCGTGGAAAGCGGCCGTGCCGTCGGCACTTACGCCGAGCTGGAGAGGGCCGACCTGGTGATGATCTCCGCGTCCGACGAGGCAATTGAGCCGTGCTGCCGGCAACTCTGCGACGCCGGAGTCCCGAGGGAAGACACGGTCGTCTTCCACTGTAGCGGGGCACTGGCTTCGACCGCGCTGGAGCCGGCCAGGGCTCTTGGGGCTTCGATCGCCAGCATCCACCCGATCAAGAGCTTTGCGGACCCGGCGACGGCCGTGGAGAGTTTTCCCGGGACGTTCTGCGCGATCGAGGGCGACCCCCGGGCGTGCGCGGTGCTCGGCGACGCATTGGAGCGATGCGGGGGCATTCCCTTTGCCATCGAGGCACAGTCCAAGACGATTCACCACGCCGCCACGGTGCTGGCCTCCAACTATCTGGTGGCCCTGATGGAGCTGGCCCTGTGGTGCTTCGAGCAGTCGGGGGTCACGCGCGAGACGGCCCTTCGGGTCCTTGGCCCGCTGGCCGCCGGCACAATCTCAAACGTCAGCCAGTTGGGCCCGATCCGCGCCCTGACCGGCCCGATCGCCCGAGGCGAGGCATCCGTGGTGGCAGCGCACTGCGAGGCGCTTGGGCAGTGGGACGCAAGCGTCCAAGACCTCTACAAGGCCCTTGGCCGCGTGACGCTCGACCTGGCCGCGGCCCAAGGAACGGCCACGCCCGAAGCCCTGGAGGAGATCCGGAAACTGCTTGGAGGGTAGATCGCGAGTCCGGTTTCTACTTACCAGTGATCAATACCTCGAAGCCTTCCTGGGTGAAGTGGTGGTCGGCCGTCAGGATCTTCGTGACCGACTTCTCCCTCATGGCGTTCATCGCGATGCAATCGGTCAGGCTGTACTCCTTGTCAAGACGTTGTCCGTACAGGTCCAGTCCCCGGAGAAAAGACACGTGACTCTGCGGGAGGACTGTGACGTTCGGATTCGTGAGAATGGCCCGCACCATTTTCACGGCTTGCCGGCGAATACCGTCGTCATCGTTTGGGCGTCCCGTAGACATAGTGGTCGATGTTCTCCGCCAAATCCGCAGGCACTCGGCTCCATTCCTCTTCGGGGACCTCATGAGCCAGTTCCGCCAGCACCTCCTCAATCGGGCGCGCACTCGTGTCATACGGGATGTCTCCGACGGGCTGGAGCCGAAGCTCGTGGACTTCTGTGACCCGCAGGAGCTTACCTTGCGGCGTGAACTCGCCCCGGCCTTTGACTTGAAGCCGAAGGATCTTGTGATCTCGGAGCGCCGTGGTGACTTCGTCCTCTTGCTCTGGCGTAAAGGCAACCTTTACCGAGGTGGTTTCGTCCAACCAGATTTCGAAGCGCTGCTTACGAATGTCGGCCTCGAGCACTTCACCGGCAACGTCCACCTGATCCTCGTGGCACGGCTCCACGAACGAAGCTAACCGCCGACGAACCAACCGCGTCACGCGTACCGGCTCAGCGCTCTCGTCCACGACCTCAATGGCCTCGTCCTCCCGCAGAGTCTCTCCCCATCGTTCGTACTCCGGAACCAGCGTTCTCGGAAAGCCCTCAGGTAATGGGGCGTCCGTCTCCACGGCCCGGTAAACGTCGCGGGCGAGTCTGATCGCCTTCTTGACGTCGCGAACTTCCGGCTCAAACATCTCCTTTTGCTCGGGCTCCTCAAGGAAGACCTCCAGCGGCACGGCCGTGCTTCCTTCTTCGATCCGACGCAGACATAATCGCGTGCGGTCTTCAAAATGTGGCGGCAGGTTCTTCCGGCCAGGATTCTCGGCACGCCAGACGGCCTTTGCCGTCTCGGTGATCATCTTCAAGAAATGACTCACCTCGCCAAGTGCGTCTTGGTCCAACGCGTGGTCCTGGAACCGTTGGCCCTTGAAGACGAGTTTGACGACTTGCTCCCATTGCCCTTGCATCTCCGCACCCCCGCGATCATGGGTATAATTACCGCCCCGTATCTCTATTATCGGCACGTACAAGGGCCGCGGCCAGCCGCCGCGCCGAGAAGGCCGGCCGTTTCAACCACGCTTTTGTCGGGTTTGTGCCACCCTCTGGCCAGAACCGTTTCGTTACGCGGTCGCTTCCTCGACGATCTTGATTTCCTCGTCCGTCAGCCCGTAAAGCTCATAGACCAATTGGTCGATATGTCGGTCGGTGGCGGCGATCTGGCGGTGGAGCATGGTCTTTTCGTGCTCGCTCTTCGTCGCCGCGAGCCGTTTGTGCAGCCCGAGCATCCCCTCGACGAGCTCCACCGCGCGCCCGTAGCGATTCTCCGAACGCCGCGGGAGCCGAACCGAAAAGTCTTCGAGGTACTGTCCGAAGAACCGGAGGTATGCCTCGCCCGCGCCTTCCAGCGCAGCGCACTTCTGCTTGAAGTAGAAGAAGGCGAGCCTCGAATTGAGAATCGCCAGCAGAACCGGGTCGTCGGTCGGCAAGAAATACACGGTGTTGGCGCCGAAGTGCCCGTCTGCGTCCAGCGTGAAGCGGCAAGTGGTGGCCATGTCCGGGAACACGATCTTCGGCTTCTCCAGCAACGGCACATAGGCGTACTGCGGCTGTTGGAGCTCATACCACGGTTGGTTTGTCGCACGCTTCTGCAGCCGTTCCTTGTATTGGCGCAGGTGATCCAAGACTCCGGGATACGGCTTCATGTCGATCCCGTGGTACGTGTAGATGAGAAACTGGTCTTCCGGCTCCAAGTGGTACCGGCGAATGTGTCGTCCCTGTAAGAAGGGCCGGATGATGGCCTTCGCCCGGGGGTTGCGGCGCAGGAGCCGGCGGCGCGTTTGGCCCGAAATGACGAAGGCCGCGGTCAGCCCGGAGACGATGCCCCTACAGATCTTTCCGTCGCAGACCCGCAAGAGCGGCGTAGCGCCGCGCACGAGACGCTTCACCAGCGCGGCGTGCTCACGTCGCCCCAGGCTCCAGCCTTCCGCGGCCAAGGCGGTCGCCGGCACACGGTACTGGAGTCGATCGACGACCTCGGCCAACGTCACCGTTTCGCTCTTCACCTCCGCAAAATCGGGAGCTGCCGGCGGAGGCGAGTATTGCGTCGCGGTCCGTTCGTTCGTCTTTGTCGTAATCAGCACAATCGGTCGCACCGTCGGTCCTTCGAAAACCCGCAGGCCCGCCAGATCGACAATGCGGTCGACGCGGGCCACCTCCGCAAGCCGTTTTCGCACGTTGCGCCCATAGTTGGCGCGAAGGAACTTGTTGGACACGATCATCCCGAACTTGCCGCCGTCGCGCAACAGATCGTGCTCCCGCTCCATGAAGTACACGTACAGATCGCTCCGCTCGTCATGTGAGCAGTACCGCTTCCGGAAATACTCCTTGTACTCCTTGAACTCCTCCATACGCACATAGGGTGGGTTGCCGATCACCGCGTCAAAGCCCCCGTCCCTCAGGATCTCGCCGAAATCGAGCTTCGGATCGCCCCAGTCAAAGGCATTGATGCGGTACATCGTCTCTTCGTCGAAGAGGTCCTTCTGGTGGTTGGCGTAGAAGTCCGGCCCGACCAGCGAGTTGCCGCACTTGATGTTGCGGCCCAAATCGGGCAAGGCCCGCTCGTGGTACAAGCGGAGCTGGTTGTTCACCGTCTCTTTGGACTGCCCTTCCAGCACCTTCAACAGCAATGACAGCTTGGTCACCTCCACCGCCTGAGGGTCGATGTCGACTCCGTAAATGCCATTCAAGAGGATCCGCTTGCGCTCGGCCGTGGTCAGCCGCCAGTCGCCGGCTGCACCGCGATAGAGTTTCGGGTTGCGCCCGCGGGCGTGCTTTTCCGGATCGTCAGCCAGATAAGCGTCCCGGTGCCAGTCCAGCAGCCGCCGATACGCGCCGATCAAGAACGAGCCGCTCCCGCAAGCCGGGTCCAGGATCCGCAGCTTGGCCGCTTGCGACGGGCTCTTGCCTTCGAGCAGCTTGCCGACCGTGTGCCCGACGATGTAGTCGACGATGTACGCCGGCGTGTAGTAAACCCCGCCTGCCTTGCGGACTTCCAGTTTCTCATCGACCCTCGCTTGGCCGGTCTTGGTCAGCCGGATCACCTTGCCCAGGAACTGCTCGTACACCTGCCCGAGGATCTCCGCCGGGAGGACCGAGAACTCATACGGGCTCTCGGGATAGTAGAGGCTTTCGATGATGTCTCGAAGCGGCTTGTCGTCGATCGTCAGTCCGAGCGTCAGTTCGTCCGGCGGCTCGTTGCGGTCTTTCTCCGGCGTGAAGTGAAAAAGGCCCGAGTTGTAGCGCTCGTCGGCCTGCTGAAATAATTCACCCAAGCGGGCGTAGACCTTCGGGCCGTTGACCAGCGCCTGGAGCCTGCCATAAGGCTCGATCCCCCGGTCCTCGCAAATCCGCAGGAAGACCGTGCGGTCGATGGTCCGCTGCACCGCGAAGTTCAGATCGCGCTGCGAAATGCCCGGATTGCGCAGTGCGACGTTCCGGGCCAATACGTCACGCCACGTCTCGATTTCGGCCAAGAACGCGGCATCGACCGCCGCCGTCCCTTTCCTGACCTTCTTGCTGGCGAGGAACTTCTCCAACGACCCGCGGCGGATCGCCTCCGGCGACAACAACCCGCCAATCTCGTCCCAGCGGCCGATGTAGTCCTTGTAGGCGTAGAAAAGGACCCGGGCAGTTGTGAGCTTGTCGGTCTTCATCGGCCGAATCCGGCAGTCGTAGACGACCAGTTGTTCGAAGTCGGTGAGAATGCTGACCGCGAGTTTGGCTGACCAGCCATAGCGGCGGAGCTGATAGGCGGGGCTGACGGCCTCGGCCACGTCCACGGCGGGCTTCTTGGCCTCGACGAAGAAGCCCGCCTTGCCTCCGCCCGCCCGGAAGCAGTAGTCCGGGGCCTTGGTCCGGCCGCCCACTTTGATCGCCGCCTCGTGGATTACCTCCTTGTAGGCATCGGAGTATCCCTTCTCGTTGTCCATGTCCCAGCCGAGGGCCTTGAACAACGGATTGAGGAACTCCTGGCGCAACTGGGCCTCGTGGTAGTCGGCGGAGTGGTACGTCGCCCAATGGCTCTCAAAACGCTCCACGAGTTGGGCAATGACTGCCGGCGCTGCCATGCGTGGGCCTCCTGTTTCTTCGCTTATCCTACGCCCTATTCCGGCCCGAGTCTATCGCCCGGCCGCACCCGGTAGCCGCGCAAGAACTCGGCGACGGAGAGCATCCGTTTGCCGGCGGGCTGGAGTGTCTTCAGCAGTACCGCGCCCGCCCCGGCGGCAATCACGAGGCGGTCGCCCGCGGCCTCCAGGACGGTGCCGGGCGGGGCAGTGGCGGTCGGGACTTCGAGAACCGCGACAGGTCCGAGGATCAAGCGGACCGGCGATCCGCCGCCGCGATGCCAAAACGTGTGCGTCTTGGGCCACGGCTCCATGGCGCGGACCTGGTTCTTGATCGCTATCGCCGGCCGGTTCCAGTCGATCAGCCCGTCGGTCTTCTTCAGACGCGGCGCCTTCGACGCCAGCGCGGGGTCTTGCGGCAGGGCATCGAGCCTTCCGGCCTCCACGTTATCGAGGGTGCGGCGGACCAGCCAGGCCCCGATCTCCGAAAGGCGATTCTCCAATTGCACGGCCGTCTCTTCGGGGTCGATGGGCACCCGGCCCTGCGCCACGACCGGCCCCGCGTCCACGCGAGGAGTCATGTGAATAATGCTCACGCCGGTCTCCGTCTCGCCGTGGTAGATGGCCCAGTTGATCGGGGCCGCACCGCGGTACTTGGGCAACAGCGACCCGTGAACGTTGATCCCGCCCAGCCGCGCCGTGGCCAGAGTCTCCGCCGAGAGGATTTGCCCATAATCGCAGACCACGAGCAAGTCCGCCTCAAGACGCAGGAGGAGTGCCCTCGCGTCTTCGCCGTTGATGTCCTCCGGGCCGAAGATCGGCGTGCCATGCTCATTCGCAATATCGCGCATCGGGCTCACCGGGCCCGACCGGGAGCCCGACGGCGGCTCAAGCGGTTTGGTCACCAGGGCCGCGACCTCGTGGTGCGTTTCATAGAGCCCGGCGAACACCGGCACCCCGAACGGGCCAGTCCCAATCATCACGAGTCGCATAGGAGCTTTCAGCTATCAGCCATCAGCCATCAGCAGTCAGCTATCAGCACTCGGGCAACAACTCCTGACCGGCCGCCGACCAGCGGCAACGGAAAGCTGATAGCTGAAAGCTGAGAGCCGATAGCTTCTCTCCTCTAGTGCTTGAAGTGCCGCCGTCCAGTGAAAATCATCGGCAATTGGAAGCGGTTGCACGCGGCGACGGCGTCGGCATCCTTGACGGACCCGCCGGGCTGAATGACCGCCGCCACGCTGGCCGCCACGGCCTTCTCGATCGAGTCGGGGAACGGGAAGAACGCGTCGGACGCCATGACGGAGCCGGGGGCCCGATCCCCGGCCTTCTTAATGGCGATCTCGGTCGAATCGACCCGGCTCATCTGCCCCGCGCCCGTGCCCAGGAGCATCCGGTCCTTGCACAGCACGATGGCATTCGATTTGACGTGCCGCACGATCGCCCAGCCGAACCGCAGATCCGCCATCTGCGACTCGGTCGGCTTGGCCTCGGTCACCACCTTCCACTCGGCCTCCGGGTCGGGCAGCACGTCGGCCTCCTGCACCAGCAGGCCGCCGCCGATGCAGCGATACGCCCAGGGCTGACGGGCCTGCCCAAGATCGCCCACCTTCATCAGCCGGACATTGGCCTTCCACTTGGGCTTGGTGGTGAGGATCTCCAGGGCCTCGGGCGAGAAATCGGGGGCCGCGATCGCCTCGACGAACAGGCCCGGCTCGGCCAGGACCTCGGCGGTGGCCGCATCCACCACGCGGTTCATCCCCAGCACGGACCCGAACGCACTGACCGGGTCGCCGGCCAGACCCTTGCGCAGGGCCTCGGCCAGGGTGCCGGCCGCTGCGGCCCCGCACGGGTTGTTGTGCTTGATGACCGAGACGGCGGGCTCGGCAAAGCCGCGGACGATCTCCAGCGCGCTGTCCAGGTCGAGATAGTTATTGTAGGAAAGCTCCTTCCCATGAAGCTGGACGGCCGAGACCAGGCTCGTGCGGGCCGATTTGGCGTCGGCGTAGAGGGCCGCCTTTTGGTGCGGGTTCTCGCCGTAGCGGAGCACCGCCTTGCGGCTGTAGCTCATACCGATCGTGCCGGGAAAACCCTCTTCCGCCTGCTGCCCCGCAAAGTACGCGGCGATCGCCCGGTCGTATCCGGCGGTATGGGCAAACGCCTCTGCGGCGAGCTTCTCGCGAAGCTCGCGGGTGGTCCCCTCGTGGGCCTTGATCTGCTCCAGGATCTCGGGGTACTGCTTGGCGCTGGTGGCGATGGTCGTGAAGGCGTGGTTCTTGGCGGCTGCCCGGACCAGCGAGGGCCCGCCGATGTCGATCTTCTCGATCGCCTCCGCCGGAGTGACGTTCGGCTTGGCCACCGTGGCCTCGAAGGGGTAGAGGTTCACCACCACCAGCTCGAAAGTCAGGATCCCGTGCTCCTTGAGGGCCTTCATGTCTTCGGGGTTGTCGTGACGGCACAGCAGGCCCCCGAAGACCTTGGGGTGCAGGGTCTTCAGGCGCCCGTCCATCATTTCGGGGAACCCGGTATACGCCGACACGTCGCGGACCGGGATGCCCTCGCTCTCCAGCGACTTCCGTGTGCCGCCCGTGCTGTAGATCTCGACTCCGGCTGCTGCCAGTCCCCTGGCAAACTCGGCCAGCCCCGACTTGTCGCTGACGCTGATCAACGCTCGTTGGACGCGAGGCAAGTGCATTGCGATTCCTTTCCGAAGGTATTTGGCTCAGAGCACGTCGAACATCCTATGTACGGAGTTGCCGGACGGAGGTCAAGGACCGCCCCCGGGAGGGCAGGAATTGAGGCGGGTGACGGGTGACGGGTGGCGGGTGACGGGTGGCGGGTGGCGGGTGACGGGTGGCGGGTGACGG